>DASSMT010000328.1:0-8981 GCA_035688655.1 Polyangiaceae bacterium
AATCTGGTGCACGAGGCCGTCGGTGACGGGCTTTCGCTCGAGGATGATGCGAGAGTGAGACAAGATCAGCTCGAGCTCACGGTCCAACTGCAGGTCATGCGCGGCACGCATGGCCGTGGAAAGATCCAGTTGCGCCGAGAGCACGCGCGAAGTGGACTCCGAGTCTGCCGCGGTATCGAACAGCATGATCGCGCCGATCAACGCCTGAATGCGGTTGGCCACCTCCGCGCCGGTGGGATGGGCGCGGGCACGGTCAATCATCGAGTTTGCGAGAACCGGAAAATAGTGGAGCGAATTCTGCAATACGGAGTTCTGGCTCTTGAAGCTCTCCACGAGCTCGTCCTTTTGGCGGAGCTGCGTTTCGCTTTCTTCCAGCTGCGCGCGCATTTCGAGCGCTGCATCCGCACCCAAGAAATCCGGGACGTGCTTCAGGCGCTCGTGCAGATCTCGCAAATCGTGCAAGGCATGCACCAGTGGATCGTATTGAACCATTAGCGCCGAGCGTGCTTTGAGCACACGCTCGTTCAGCTCTGCGGTCGCCGCCTGAACACGCCGTAAATCACGGCTGTATGCGGCCTCTTCGGCGTAGTTCACCGCGTGCACCGCGGAGTAGGTCAGTAGACCGAGAAAGCCTGCCACCCCCAGCGCCAACGAGGAGCGCAGGATACGGCTCATGTTCATAGCGGCTTTCCTCGGTATTCACCGGTGAGCGAGCGCAAGAACTCCACGAGCAGGGCTTTGTCGTGGTCGTCCAGCTCACGGCCGAGTTGGTAGCTTGCCATGTTCGCGACTGCGCTTTCCAGCGTGGTCGCGCTGCCGTCGTGGAAGTAGGGCGCGGTCAACGCCACGTTGCGCAAGCTGGGCACGCGAAACACGAAGCGATCCTGATCGCGTTTCGTGACGTTGAACCGGCCCAAATCTGCTTCCTCGAAGTGGCCGCGATCGGCGAAAAAGTCGCGCAGCACTCCGAAGCGCTCGAACACGTTGCCGCCGATAGCCATCCCTTGGTGGCAGCTGGAGCAGCCGTAGCTCTTGAACATGGCGTACCCCTCTTTTGCTTCGCGCGAGATGGCTTTGGCATCGCCCCGCAGGTAGCGGTCGAACGGCGCGTTGGGAGTGACGAGTGAACGTTCGTACTCGAGGATGACGGCGCGCACGTTGTTCGGCGTCAGCCCATCTTTGAATACGGCCGAGAACTTGTCGCGGTAGCTCGCGACCTCGGACAGGTGACTCGTGGCAATCTCCCAAGACGAGGCCATCACCTTGGGGTTCTTCATCAGGTTGTCGATGTGCGTCTCGAGCGACTCGTATTTGCCGCTCCAGCCCAGCTTGTACAGGTAACGCACGTTGTACATCGTAGGCGTGTTGACGGCCGTCGCGGGGCGGCCGCCCACGAGCGAGTGCGGTTTTTCGTCGGCCAAACCGTGGCCTTGCAGGTGGCAGTCCGTGCACGCGACTTTGGAGTCGCCCGACATCCTCGGCTCGCCAAACAGCACCTCTCCCAGTGCCGCGCGCTCCGCGTCGAAATCGACCGTCACGGGCAGCGGCTCGATCGGTTGATCGCCGAGCGCGTCGTTCTCGCGCTTCACGCTGTCGCGAGATTTCTCGCGCAAGCCGCAGCCGACGAGCGCGAGGCAGCCGAGCAGCAGGACGAGCGCGCGCATGCCGAAAACCCCGAACCTTGCACCGGTCATCAGCGTGAGGCGACGGTCGTCTGGACGCGCGAGTCGACCAAACGCTGAACCGCCGAGCGATCCAAGGCCACGTTTTGTGAAAAGGACACGCGCTCCGCGTGCTCGAGTCCGGCGAGCAGCCCGAACTGCGCGCACAACCGCGGGTTCTGTCGGATCACCACGCTGCTTGCATGCTGCACCTGGTTGAGCGCCCTGGGATCAATCAGTTCCAGATTCCCGACCAAATCGAGCTCATTCACTTCGGACAAGTTGTCGACTCCGTTCAGCGAATACAACGAAGTCCCCTGAATCGACAACCGTCCCAGCTCGCGCAGCCCAGAAAGGCCATGCAGCGTCCGGAGCTGCGAGTTGCCCTGAATCACGAGTTCGCGGGCCTTCCCAAGATGAGACAGCCCTGCCAGGCTAGACAGTTGACTATTGTCTCGGACTTCCAGGCGCCCGACGCTGGCGACCGAGCCCAAATCCCCGAGTCCTTCCACGGCCGTGTTGGCCACGCTGAGCGTGCCGCTCACCGCGCGCAGCTGCGAAAGCGGAGCCAAGCTCGTCACGCCGGAGACCGCCAAGTCGCCCTCGATCAGCGCGCAACGTCGAAAGGGAACGAGCTCGGCGTCGCTCCGCGCCACTCCTCCTTCGCAGGTCTGCAGCGCGCCGACTGAAGCGACCGGCACCCGAGTCGCGCCGCCGCAAGCCACCATCGAACCACAAACCATCATGCCCATTACCAATTTGATCATTGCTCTTTCCTCCTGAATCAGCGTTCGTCATTCCCTTGAGCACGATGCGTGCCGAAGGCGAGGAACGCGGGTTCATGCGAGGATTTGCCGGTCTGGGCGCCAGAGCGAGGAGCAATGCGCAAACGAAAAGCGCAAGCGCGTTGCTCCTATCGCGCAAAATCGATCGGGCTGATTGCGCAATGTCTCAGCGCAGGGTCTCTGCCCATGGGCTGACAGCAGCAGCGGCGAATGGGCGTGTTTCGGCCCGATGTCAGCGCCCCTTCGGCGCGTGCTTTCGCCGCTTCAGCGCCGACTCGTACGCACGCTGCAGCGCGCGAAACTCCTCGGGGTTGCCGCCGCGGTCGGGGTGCGTTTGCAGCGCGCGCGCGCGATATGCCCGTTTGATTTCCGCGAGCGTCGCGGCCGACGAGACGCCCAGGATTTGCCAGAGCGAGGTTGCGCTTTCGGTCGCGCGCGCACGGGGCGCTTCCTCGACTCTGTCGCTGGCCGCGTTGGTCGTGGCTGGCCAGGGTTCCTTACCCATGAGGATGTTGGACCACGCGCGTGCCCAGCTGCTCTCGAGCTCGGTCAGCTTGCACTTGGCGGCTCGTTCGGCGGCGTTCAGAGCCTCGGCCCGGGTGCGCGCGCCGCCGGCAAAGGCGTCCGGCTTGCGGAACGGCTTGCGCGTGGGGGCAGAGGTCCACCAAGCCGCCCAAAGAAAGCGGCGGCGGCGGGTCGGAGCGATCGCACAAACCGGGGCAAAAAGCGAAGTAGACATGGCTCGAGCCGGCTCAGGCTAGCGTGAACGCCCGTTTGACACTACCCGACTCGTTATGGCTGAGCGCGCCGATTGGCCGAGTGAAGAGACCGTGATTGCGCGAACGCGCGCGTGGTTGACCCAAATCGTGATTGGACTCGAGCTGTGTCCATTCGCCAAACCCGTCTACGTCAAAGATCAGATTCGTTACGTGGTGAGCTCCGCCGAGACGCCCGAGGCACTGCTCGAAGACTTGCTGCGCGAGCTACAGCTGCTGTCCCAGGCCGATCCCGCGCTGCTGGACACCACGCTCTTGATTCACCCTCGCGCGCTGCCGGATTTCTTGGATTACAACGACTTTCTCGGCGTTACCGAGCTCGCGCTCGAAGACTTGGGGCTCGCGGGCCACTTGCAGATCGCGAGCTTTCATCCGGACTATCGTTATGCAGACAATGCTGCGGACGATTTGGCAAACTACGTGACGCGTTCGCCGTACCCGATGTTGCATCTGCTGCGTGAGGCGAGCGTCGACCGAGCGGTGGCCGTGTTCCCGGATGCCTCGGTGATCGTCGACAAGAACATCGAGACGCTGCGCGCGCTTGGGCTCGAAGGTTGGCGGCGGCTGATGGCTGAGGTACTTTCCCGTTGACTCATGCGCGTTCTGGCGATTTGCGGTAGCCTCCAGGAAAAGTCGAGCAATCTGACGCTGCTTCGCACGGCCATCGCCTGCGCGCCAGCGGGGCTCGAGATCGACCTCTATGATGGTCTGCGCGATTTGCCACACTTCAACCCGGATTTGGCCAGCGACGACGCACAGGCGGGGCCGAGCACGGTGGCCGAGCTGCGTCGTGCGGTGGCTGGCTCGGACGCGCTCTTGATCGCGACGCCGGAGTACGGTCACAGCTTGCCGGGCGCACTGAAAAACGCGATCGATTGGCTGATCGGCACGGGAGAGCTCGAAGGCAAGCTGGTCGCGATCACGAGCGCAGTCGCAGCCAAAGAGCGGGGCCGGCTCGGTTTGGCCGCGCTTCGCAGCACGCTCGGCGCGGTGAGCGCGCGCATTGCATTCCAAGAACCAATCGCACGCGGTCTGAATTTCGAGCCTGAAATCGCCGAGATGTTGCAGCAGCTAGTCACGGCTAGCCAAGAGCGATAGCGCGCGGGCCGACTTGTACTAGGCTGCGGAGTCCATGGAACCTGTCGAGCAAAAGCCAAACGCGTGCCTGACCTGCTACGGCCAGGGTGAGGTGTCGAGCGACTACGGAGCGGCAGCGTGTCCCGACTGCGGTGGTGCCGGCACGCTCCCACCGCAAAATGTGCTGGTTGATTGGCGCATCAGCGCGATCGAAAAGCACTACCAGGGTGATGCCTCGCAGGCGGCACAAGACATCGCCTGGCTTGCCTTCGAGCTACGCCGCACGCGCCATGCATTCATGCAAGTCCTGGCGTTGGCCCAGGACGCCGCGCAGGACTCCGCTGCAGCGCATCGCATTCAGTTCCTGGCCAACGACGCTCTGGGCGTGTACCGCCCAGAGTCAGCCGACTAGTGCTCGCTGCGCGCGGCGCGCGCTCACTTCGGAATGCCGACCTGAGTCGAGCAACCGAAGAGCACTTGAAGCTTGCCGCCCTTGTCCGCTTTGACATCGGTGCAGGCTTTGCCGCACAGGTTGATCTGCTTGCCGTCGGCCGAGTATTGCCAGCCGCTGCCCGCGTCGCAGCTGGTCCCCGCCGGATCTTGCAGGATCTTGGTGACCATGCCGGCGCTGTTCGTGTACTCGACGTTCACCTTGCCGGGCTCGAGCGCCTGGCCCGAGGGCGGGGTGGGGACGGTGTACGTGCAATCGAGCGCGGAGGTCGCGCGAATCGTGGCCAGCGCCGCGCTGAGTTGCTGGGCGGCGTTGCCTGAAGTGTCGACCAGAAACGCGCTCTTGGTGCCGCCGTTTTCGGCAATCGAGTTCAGGTTCGCCAAGCTCGGACCGACGCCCAGCACGTAGGTGGGGATGCTCGGAGTGCCCAAGGCAGCCCTGAGCGCGGTTGCTGCGGCCTGATCGACCGTATTGGTATTGCCACAACCGTTGGGTTGGCCGTCGGTCGCATAGACGACCGCGACGCGATGGGTTGGATGAGCCTGGGCCCAAGCCGTGGCGTGGCTGAGCGCTGCCGTGAGCGAAGGCACGGTGGGTGTGCTCCCGTTCGGCATCTGCATATCGATGGCAGCGGTCAGCGGCTGAGCGGTCATCGACAACGGGCCGATTTCCACGTTCGGAGTGGCGTACGAGCTCGCGTTGCACGCCGCGCCACCGCCCCCGGGGCCGCCCATGCTGCCCGCGATTGGGAAGAACCGCAGCCCGACGCCCAGGGTCTGGTTCGCGGGATCGGCGATGAAGGCTTTGAGCGCCGCGCTCACGACTGTCCAGCGGGAGTCACCGCTGGTTGGTGGGCCCTGCGCCATGTCACACATCACCCCGCCGTCCGGGACGGGACAGTTCATCGAACCCGTGATGTCGACCATGAAGTACAGATCGACCTGCGTCGGTTGGCCATCGGCCGAGGTCTGCGTGCACGCAGAGTTTTGATCGACCGACGAGCTGCCACCGTTGGAGTTGCCCGTGCCGTTGCCGCTACCGGTGTTGATGTCACCGATGCCGGAGCCAGCCGTGTTGCCGGGATTGATGTTGCCGTTCGAAGCCGAGCCCCCGGCGACCTTCGACTCATCCACATTCGAACCGCAGGCCAGCGCGATGAGAGTGCCGAAAAAAACTGGGGCGACTTGGACTAAGCGCATCAGAGAGTCCTCCGAAGTGTCGGGCGAGCCCGTACACCAAAACCACCATGCGAATGAAACACTCGACCCATGAATAGTGACCGATCCGGAGGGAATGAGGCGGAATTCCGGAAACTCGCCACGTTTCGCGTACGAGTATATCTCTGCAGCCGGGCTAGTTCACACAAACTACGGACAATCTTGGTGATTTGATAGGTAATGTCCCCACCTTTTCCTACTCGGCGCGGCTGGTCAAGCGCCGCGTATCGAGCGTCGAGCGCGATCCCGGCGGAGCAGCGCTGCTTGTCCCAACGCCCGCTCTGTGATCATGGTGCCGCGCTCGGAGACGCCCGGAAAATGCTCGAATCGCGGACCATCGACAGCGCGCGCATCGAAGGCGGCAGTGAGTTCGTACTCGCCCGCCACGACCAAGAGTGGATCGTGCGCGTCGATGGTCGAGTGCTGATGTCGAGCCGAGTGCACGACTCGGAAGAAGCATTGGCCGAGCACGCGCTCGAACGCTGCGACGACCCGGACGCGGTGCTCGTGGGCGGCCTCGGTCTCGGCTTCACGTTGCGGGCGGTGCTGGATCGCGTGACGCCGCGCGCGCGCGTGACCGTCGCAGAGCTGGTCCCCCAGCTCGTCGAGTGGAATCGCACCCACTTGGCCGAGCTGAACGATCGCCCCCTCGACGACGAGCGCTGCCGAGTGGTGGTCGGAGACGTGTACGACACCATCAAGGGGTCGGCGCGCAGCTTCGACGTGATCTTGCTCGACGTAGACAACGGACCGGTCGCGCTCTCCAGCGCCGCGAATCAGCGTTTGTACAGCGACGCCGGCGTGCGCGCCTGCCATCGAGCCCTGCGCCCCGGAGGCGTGCTCGCGGTCTGGTCTTCGGGGCCCAACGCACGCTTCGAGCGCAGGCTGGCGGCGGCAGGCTTCGTGGTCGACGTGCTGCGCGTCGCCGCGCGCAAGGGCTCGGGCGCGCGGCACGTGATCTTCATGGCCGAGCGCAGCACCCAGCGCTGAGAGGGGCGAGCGCGCTCGGGTGCGCGCTTTCGTCCGTGACCTTCCGTGCGTGAAAGGGCAAGATCCAGCCATGATCTTGGAAGAATCGACGGTCGAGCTGGCTACCCCGAGCGGCGTCATGCTCACCCACGTGGCAAAGCCCGTCGCGGCCGGTCGTCGCCCAGGGATCGTGCTGTTTTCCGAAATCTACCAGCGCACGGGGCCAATCCGACGCATGGCCGCGCTGCTCGCGGGGCACGGGTTCGTGGTGCTCGTGCCGGAGATCTTTCACGAACTGGAGCCGGCCGGCACTGTGCTCACGTACGACGCTGCCGGCACCGAGCGCGGCAATCAGCACAAGGTCGCAAAGACGGTCGCAGCCTACGACGCCGACGCTCGCGCTTGTCTCGATCATCTTGAAACGCGTGACGACTGCAACGGCAAGCTACTCAGCGCGGGCGTGTGCATCGGCGGTCACTTGGCGTACCGCTGTGCGCTCGACCCGCGGGTGCGAGCCACGGCCTGCTTCTACGCGACCGACATTCACAAGGGCTCACTGGGCTTGGGCGGCGACGATTCGCTCGCCCGCACCGGCGACATTTCCGGAGAACTGTTACTGGTTTGGGGGCGTCAGGATCCGCACGTCCCGGACGAAGGTCGCGCCTCGATCCAGGCTCGCCTGCGCGAGACCAAGCGTCGCTTCACCTGGCATGAATTCAACGCGGCACACGCCTTCATGCGCGACGAAGGGCCGCGCTACGATCCCGCGCTTTCGCTGCTCGCGTACCGCCTGATGCTCGATCTGTTTCAGCAGGTCTCTGCGTGAGCGACAACGATTGGTTTTTGGAGCGCAAATCGCTGAAGGCGCGCGGCCTGACGCAGCGCGAAGCATACCGCAGCGCTCGCCCATTTCCGCACGCCGTGTTCGACGGCTTCCTCGGTGAAGCCCGCGCGCTCGTCCTTTCGCAGCACTTCCCGGGTCCCGAACACGGCGGTTGGATGCGGCGCGACTATCGCGAGCAATCCGCGCGCATGGGGCAGCTGCAGCGAACTGGCTTCGAAGGCGTCGCGCCTGCCGTGCGCCACTTCTTGGGCGAGCTGTGCGGGATGGCCTTCTTGGATTTCCTGACGGCTTTGACCGGCATCGAAGGCCTGATCGCCGACCCCCATTTCCGCGGCGCGGGTCCCTCGTTGACCTTGCCGGGTGGGCACCTCGCGCTGCACGCCGACTTCAACCGCGACCGCACGCGCCACCTCGAGCGCAAACTGACGGTGATTTACTACCTGGGCCAGGATTGGCAGCCGACTTGGGGCGGCGCGCTCGAACTCTGGGACGAGTCGCGCAGCCGCTGCGAAGCGAGCCACCTGCCGTTGCTCGATCGCTTGATCGTGATGGATCACGGCGACAGCCATTGGCACGGCCACCCCGAACCCCTAGCCTGCCCGGAAGACCGCTTTCGCGCCTCGATCGCCGCCTACTACTACGTGGCCGCGCGCACCGCCGACGAAGAAGATTCCCACGGCGCCATCTGGGTCATCTGAACACTCGCTGCCCGGTTGTTTTTTTTGATGGTCACGCAGCACGTCGCAACCGTCTCAGCCTTCGGCGTCGCGGACGAGAGAGTGGGAGATCAACCGCCGAGCCCGCGAGGCCTCGGAGATCATCGGGAGATTTTGGGGGGCAACTCGGAGCTACCGATCGCCTCGTGCCAACGTCAGTGCCCGTCGTGGGTCGTAGACAGATTCGCAGACGGCTCTCAGCGCGGACCTCAAAAATGTTCACGTGTTCTGCGGTGTCCGTCGCGTTTCAGGGTGCTCTGAGCGCTTTTGCGGCCTCCGCGGCTCGGCGGTTCAAATCAGGGAGCGCTCGTCGAATTCGAACTGTGTTTTTCAGGTCTAAAGGGACCTCCGACACCAGATGCCGCCTCAACCTTTGGCCATGTCGATCCCGAGCGTCGGTGCTAACCGAACGGCATTGGTGCACGAACCTGCTTCGGCGCGAGAGCTGTACCTGGCCGTCCGGTTCTGCACGATAGGCGCGGCGC
>DASSMT010000329.1:0-9142 GCA_035688655.1 Polyangiaceae bacterium
GGGAGACAGCTGTTCATAGAGCTCCGCATTCGGTTCACCTGTCTTCGAGACACCGGTACGTTGCTGCAGAGGGCCGCGGCGCTTTGCTACAGTCAAGCCGTGAAGCCGCAGGGTCAGGCCGAGTGCAGATCGTTCGGAACCGGCTTCGAGCAACAAGACCTCGACACCGGCGCGACGCAGAAACACTGCGGAGGCTGCTCCGGGCGGTCCACTACCGATGACGATGACTCGGTTGTTTTCTCTCACGCGAAGACCCTATACCACGGCACCAGGTCGGTAACGTAGAACCTGCGACACGCCTGTTCGGAATCGGGCTTCCCCGAAACCTGGGAGCAAGCCATACTCGCTTCCATGCGGCTTCGCGCATTCGGGAACACCGACCTACAAGTGACTGAGCTGGGCCTGGGCTGTGCGCGTATCGGCGGTGTCTTTCAGGGCGACACGGTGGGCTTCATGCGACTGATCGCAATGGCTCGAGATGCCGGCATCAACTTCTTCGACACGGCCGACATGTACAGCCAGGGAGAGAGCGAAACCCTGCTCGGTCGCGCTTTTCGCGGGCAGCGCGCACAAGTGGTGATCGCCACCAAAGCCGGCTACCTGCTGCCCGCGCGGCGCAAGCTCGCAGGTCACCTGAAGCCGATTCTGCGGCCCGTAATCCAAGCACTCCGGCTGCGGCGGGATCGCTTGCCGGCCTCCGCGAGAGGCGCAATGGCGCAGGATTTCTCACCCTCTTATTTAGTCAATGCACTCGAAGCAAGTCTGCGTCGCTTACGCACGGACTATGTCGATCTCCTGCAATTGCACAGCCCACCAACTGAGGTGGTCGAGCGCGGGGAATGGGAGCCTGCGCTCGAAGGCCTGAAGCGCGCGGGCAAGGTTCGACACTACGGGATTGCCTGCGATAGTTTGGAAACCGGGCTTGCCGCGCTGCGCTTTCCGGGCGTCTCGTCAATTCAATTCACGTTCAGCTTGCTGGAGCAAAAAGCGTCGGAGGCGCTCTTGCCCGAAGCCCAGCGTCGCGGGGTTGCCGGCATCGCGCGCGAGATCTTGGGCAACGGCTTGCTCGTCAAAGACGTGGGAGAAATCGACTTCGCCAAGTACTGTAGTTCCGCGGAGGAGCTCGAACGGCGCCCCCAACAGCTGGCCGATTTGCGAAGAGAAGCGGCCGCGCGGCATTTGCCACTGCCGCAGATGGCGATGGAATTTGCGAGCCGCGCGCGTGGCGTTTCCGTGGCCTTGGTCGGGGCGCGGACCCCCCAGCAATTGAGGCGACTGCTCGACGATTTTCCGAGCTAGGCGGAGCGATGACGCACGGACATCTGCCGGCAACGAAGCAAGCGAACGAGCGGGGCGGAAGCGAGCGAGGCGGAAGCGAGCGAGGCGGAAGCGAACGAGCAAACGTGGGAAGAAAGGCAAATGTGCCGCAAGATCGGCCGCCGAGCCCCCTTTCAACACGAGCAAAGTCGCGGTATGAATCCGAAAGTAGAAGGGTTAGAGGATGCAACCGGTCGTAATGGGAATGATCCAAGTGGCTCGCACCACTTGTCGTTCGAGTAGCGCACGGCCTAGGCTGTTTGGTTTCCACGAAGAGGCACCGCTCGCCGTGTTCCCGCTGACGGCTCCGTCCCGCCCAGTCCCTACGGGAGCCACGGCCGGCCAGTCCGGAAGCGTGGGTGAATGGCAATTCAGCGCGGCAAAACCAGCTCGGTTGTCCGCGTCGCGTTGGGCTAGGCTTCCAGCGTGAAGGAAGTGAAAGGGTGAAGCCGGTGCTGGTCGCTGGTCCACCAGGCGGATCGTCCAAGCGGGCCCCGGCGTTTTACAAGCGGCGGCGGAAGCGCAGCAATGAGCTCGGGCAGGTGCTGATCCGCAATGGCATCATCACGCCCGAGCAGCTCCGGCAAGCGCTGCGAATCCAATCGGAAAGCGGCGGGCACGTGGGCGCGATTTTGCGACGCATGGGCGCCTGCGATTCGCGCGCGATCGCCGACGCGCTGATCGAGCAGGTTCGTCTTTCGCGCAGCACGAGCGCGGGCTTGGCGCATCGAGCGCGCCAAAACCCGTCGATCGTCGGGCTCAAAGTCGGGTGCCGGCCCGAGCTCTCGCGCAGTCTGCTGATCCTGACCGACGTGCTGACGTTGAGCCTCGCCGCGGCCACGGTCGGGATGATCGTGGCCAGCGACACGTTGACTCGCGCTCAACGCTTCAGCGTGTTGGCGCTGGTGCCAATGTGCGTCGCGGCCTTGACCGCCGTGCAGATGTACGGCCTGACGCCGCCCGCCCCGTCCGAAGAAATCCGGCGCTGCACGCTGACCATTTCACTGGTGTACGCGGGCTCCTGGTTGATCGCCGTCGCACGCAGCGGCGCCTTCCATTACATGCCGCACTTTGCCTGGCTGGTTGGCTGGCTCATCTCCGTGCTGCTGGTCCCGATCGGCCGCGGCTTGATCCGTACGGAGCTGGCCAAGCGCAGCTGGTGGGGTCAGCCGGTGGTGGTGTTCGGCGCCGGCAAAGTCGGACGCGCCGTGGTCGCCACTCTACAGCAGCGCCCGCAGCTGGGGCTCAAACCGGTCGCAATCCTCGACGACGACCCGACCAAACACGGAACCGTACGGGCGACTTGGGGTGAAGAAGACTTGATGGTGCAGTCCGTGCGCCAAGGGCCCGAGTCATCCCATGCCAACCCCCGCTCGGACGATTTCGAGACGCCATCGCAACGCTCGGCGCTCGAGCAATTCGCGGAGGTGGAGGGCGTTCCGGTCGTGGGCGGCCTCGAGCTCGCGCCGATTCTGGCGCAACGTTTGGGCATTCGTTCGGTGGTCATCGCCATGCCGAAGCTCGACTCCGCCTCGCTGCTCGGGGTCATCGAGCGCTATGCGGAGGGCTACCACAGCGTGCTGGTCATCCCGGATCTGTTCAACGTCGCGCACTTCGGCACGCCGACGCACAGTTTGGGCGGTGTGCTCGGAATCGAGGTTCGGCGCCAACTGTTGCTCGCCGGCCCGCGCTTGGCGAAGCGCTTGATGGACGTCGTGCTGACCTCGATCGGCGGCCTGCTCATCCTGCCCTTCGTGGCCGTGGTTTCGATTCTGATCAAGCTCGACTCGAGCGGTTCCATCTTCTACACCCAGAAGCGCCTCGGCCAAGATGGCGTGCGCTTCAAAGCGTTCAAGTTCCGCACCATGTACGGTGACGGAGAAAAGCGCCTGCTGGAGGTGCTCGCCAACAACCCGCAGATGCGAGCCGAATACGAGGAGTTTCACAAGCTCACGGTCGATCCGCGCGTCACGCGCATCGGCAAGGTGCTGCGCAAGTACAGCTTGGACGAGCTACCTCAAATCTGGAGCGTGCTCGTCGGTGACATGAGCTTGGTCGGGCCGCGGCCCTACCTCGAGCGCGAGATCCCCGACATGAACGGGCAAGAAGCGGTCATCCTGCGCGTCAAGCCGGGCATCACCGGGATTTGGCAGGTCACCGAGCGCAACGCTTCCACCTTCGAGCAGCGAGTCCAGCTGGACGTCGAATACGTCCGCAGTTGGTCGCCTTGGCTGGATCTGTACGTCTTGGCTCGCACCATACCCGTCGTGCTCGGAGGCACTGGTTCTTGAGTTCCAATCCCTTGGCGCTCAGCCGCATCCGTGTCGGCAAGCTGTCCATCGATGTCGTAGATTTTGCAGGCGCGCTCGACGCAATCGATCGCCTGATCAGCGCCAAGAGCGGCGGCACCGTGTTTACCCCCAACGTCGATCACATCGTCATGGCGGAACACGACGAGCGCTTTCGGTCTGCCTACGCCGCAGCGGCATTGTCGCTCGTCGATGGCACGCCGGTGCTGTGGGCGGCCCGTTTGCTGCGCACGCCGCTGCCCCAAAAAATCTCGGGCTCGGACCTGGTAATGCCGCTCCTACGCCGCGCTGCCGAGCGCGGCTACCGTGTGTACTTCTTGGGCGGTGCGCCCGGGGTGGCCGACTTGGCCAAGAGCAAACTCGAGGCGGCCTTGCCGGGGATTCAGATCGTCGGCACGGATGCCTCGCGCATCGACGTCAATGTTTCGAGCGAGGCCGACGAAGTTGCCGAGCGCATTCAGCGCGCTCAGCCGGATTTGGTGCTGGTCGCGCTAGGCGCACCGAAGCAGGAGATCTGGAGCCACACGCGGGCCGAGCGGCTCAAGCCCGCGGTGCTGCTCGGCGTCGGCGCGAGCCTCGACTTCGTCGCAGGCATCCAGAAGCGCGCTCCGAGCTGGATGTCCAAAGTCGGGCTCGAATGGCTGTACCGCCTGGCGCAAGAACCTCGCCGGCTCGCGGCGCGCTATTTGTTGCGCGATCCGGAGTTCGGCTTGATCCTACTGCGGCAACTCGCACGCGGCTCGAAGAGCTCCTGACGCGCGCCAGTGGCAGGTCAAGGACCCGTAACGACGGTCTGCAGGCGCTTCTCGCGAAACAGCGCCTGCAAGCGCGAGAGCCCGGGTGAGGTCGGCTTGTCGGACACGTACACGATGCCATTGGACACCGCATCCAGCGCTTGCGACTCTACCGGCAGCGACGTGCTGGGGCCGTCGATGACGATGAAGTCGTAGTAGTTGCGGAGATCGGCGAGGCCGTCCGAAAACTGTTGCGAGAGCAAGAGACCGGGTGAGCGCAAGATGCCTTCGGCCAGCACGTGCAAGACCTTGCCGCAGCTGACCACCGTCCAGCGTCGCTCGATGCTGCCGTTGATCCGGTCGCGCAACTGCTGCGAGAACCCGGCGCTCATCGGCATGTCTACCCTCATCAAGCGGTGCACGTGCGGGCTTTGGATATCGCCCTCGATCAGCAAGATTCTCGGATGCCCAGACTCGGCCAGGGCGAGCGCGAGCTCAGCGGCGACACGCGACTTCAGCCCGAGCACTTCCGGCACGCCGACCACCAGCACGATGAAGCAACCTTCGACTGCGAGCGGGTACAGCTGTTCGCAAATCGGGCGGCGGAGCGCCGGCACGAGCGCCGGATCCGGCGCCCAATTGTTCGGAGCGGGGCGCACCATCGTGACCGTGTTCTCGCCCCCCGGCGGTACCGAGCTCACGTAGCTGTAGCGCGACTCCGACTGGGGAGCGACCGATGAGCGGCCGGGCAGCGGTGAGCGCGGCGACGCGGACGGGCGAGCGGGCTCGGCGGGCCGCGGTGCTGCAGACTCTTCACGCCGCTCGAGGAAACCCTCTTTGGCCAGCAACTCGGGGACGAACGAGCCGAGCGGCTGCGTCACCTTCATTTGGCCGCGTGGACGCGAGCGCGGCGCGGGGTTCGCCGGCACGTTCGCCGGCGGCGGCGGCTCGGCAGCGACCGGAACGGGCGGGGTGGACGCAGGTCGCGGCGGGGGTTCGGAGCCAGGTTGGACGACCGCAAAACCAGGCACCGCGTGCGCCCGAATCTCGTCGTCCCAAGCCCGCGCTGCGGTGGCGAGCACCGGGTCGGCTTGGGGATCGGCAGCCAGGGGATTTTCGGCCGGCGGCAGCACCAACGTGGACGCAAACCGACGCGGCTGTGCGGCCGGCGGTGGCGGGTTGCTCGACGGCGAATTCCTCCCTTCGGCGTTGGGAGCGGCGGGACTCGCGGGCACCGCGGTCGCCGCGGGCGCGGCCGGCGCGGGCGCCGCCGGGTCCGGTGGAGACGAAGAGATCTGACGCTGGGGAACCGGAATGATCGGCGGCGCGCTGGGCTGCGCTGCTTGATACGGCTGCTGCGGCTGTTGATACGGCTGCTGCGCTGGCTGATAGGGCTGCTGCGATTGATACGGCGGCGCGGGTTGATACGGCTGCTGATACGGCTGCTGCGATTGATACGGCTGCTGCGACTGATACGGCTGCTGCGACTGATACGGCGGCGGCTGAAACGACGGAATGTCGGGCCCAAGTCCGGTGGGAAGCGGAGGCGCTGGCGGAACGTCGACATTCACGGCTTGGTTGGGCAGCGGCGGCGGCGAACGGCTCGATTTGCTGCGGCGCTGCTGGGTGGCGCGTGCGACGAGCGTATAGGCGGCAGCCAAACCACCGCCAAACACCAGGCCAAAGAACAAAAGCAGCGGGCGATTCGGCTCGATTGGCGCGGTCGGAGCGGGGGCCGCGGTCGCGACCCGCGCGCTCAACGCGGGCGAGATGACCTGCTCGGCGCTGGATTTGGTCACGGCCTCGAGCAGCCGCTTCCACTCGGCTCGCAGTTCCGGGGACAGACTCCCGCTCGGGACTTTGGAATTGACGGCCTCACGACGCGCGTTGAGCGCGAAGTTGATCTCTGCCAAGCGTCGGCGCAAAAGGTTGGGATCAGATTCGCGTGGCTCGAGGTACGGGTTGTCCGTCCCTCGCCCGGCGGCCAAGTCCAAGAGCCGCTTGTCGAGGTTGGCCTTCTCGGAGTGAAGGGCCGAAATCGCCGTGTCGTTGTCCGGCGACTCGCCTCCGGTGGGTTGCGTCTCCGAGGCGGCTTCCGGATGCAGCGCGAGGAATGCGGCCAGCTCTTGAATCCGCTGCTGGCGCTGCAGCTCATGCTCGCGCTCGGCGCTGCGGTCGACGAGCACGATCGGAGCCAACTCCGAAGCGTGAGCGGCGAGCTCGTTGCAGGCACGCTGGACGCGGGCCTTGTCCGTGTCGCGGTAGCTGATGGCGAAGCTGTGCGCGTCACTGGTGTCGATCTCGAGCGAACGGCGAATCTGGCTCGCCGCCGCGGCCCGTGCCTCCGGAGCGTCCGAGCCAGCTCGTTCGCGAGCCAGCCGCTCCAGCATGACTCGATCGAGAATGCCCTCACTCAGCCGCCGCGCAGCTTCGAGGGGCTCCGGCAGCTTGGCCGGGGTCGAAGGGGTGGCCGACTCGACGACCAGCAGCGCGCTGGTTCGATAAGTGGCGGGAGCAAGATAGGCGTACGCCGCAAAAACCGCGAAGACGATGATCGCGATTAGAATACCGGGGCGTAGTTGAGACATCGCTTGGAAACAGGCCGACCTTCGGTCAACCCATCTGCGGGTATAGCATTCCCAGAGTCACCCATACCACTTCGGGGTCCCAGCCGAGCCGCGCGCTTTGCCCGTGCCCGCCGGCTTCAATCGCGGCGAGCGCCACGGGCGGACAGGAAGTCCATGATCTCGCCAACCGCGGACGATTCCAGCTCAAACAGACCAAATACGGCCGCATCCAGGCGTTCCGCGAGCGCTCGGTCGTAACCCGAGCGAGTCAGCGTCGCGCTGATCTCGGCGACTTCGGCGCGCCGGCCAGCGTCGCTCGGCGGCTCGGGAAGTGCCCGAAGGTGGCCAATTTTCACCTGCGGAAAGGCTGCCTGGCGCGCGTCGCGGCGAAGCGCGAGGTGCAAGGCCCGATAGAGCGAGCTGTTCAGTAGTCCGACCACCAGGTCTGCGGGTAAGCCATCCACGGCAAAGCCCGCCAGGAGTGAGTTGCGAAACGGCAGACCGCGGTGCAGAGCCGCGATTGGGTAGCGCGCGGTTTGGCGAACGACGAAGCGCACGCGCTGGTAGTCATCGCGAGCTCTGAGCCGGCAGCGCGCCTTCGACAGCGCGTCCGCGTCGGGTGACAAGAACAGCCGCGGTTCGCCCTGCCAGAACTCGCGCACATCCCGCCCTTCGAGCAGCGGGTAGCAATGAATCGGGTCGGGATCGGCGCTTCTGCGCAGCAGACGTTGGCTGACGATGCTGGTGGTCTGAAAGCCCATTTCCCCGAACAGCTCGCGCGGAAAGTTGCGCGCGTTGGCCAGCTCGAGCAGCGCCCTCGGCGCTACGACCTCGGCAGCCCCGCCCGCGACGCGCTGCCTTTCGGCGAGTCTGAAGGGCTGCTCGTCGCTGTCCGGAGCGGCTCGGGCGCCCTGGTTGGGTTCGGCGATCAGCGCGAAGCACGGTTGAGTGACCGACGCAAAGGCGTCTTGTCCGAATTCGAGCATCGGCTCGCACGGGGTGTGCGTGGCGCGCACGGCGCGGCGCACCGCGCGATAGCCGTGCAGATCGGCGATCGGACTCGGCACGACCAACGCGACCGTGCCCTTCGGCGCGAGCCTGAGCGCGCGTTCGACGAACAGGCCATGCAGCGTGGGATAACCGCGAAGCGTGCTGTAGTGTCGCGCAAAATAAGCTTTGCGCTCGGGCGAGAGCGGCTGTGCCGCGCGGCCCGCGTAGGCCACCCAGGGTGGATTGCCGATCACCAAGTCGAAGCCTCCGCGCGCAAATGGCTCGGGAAACTCCGCCAAGAAGTCGAACTGCTCGCTCGCCTTCGGTTCGCGCTGACGCGAGCTGCGCGGGTTCGGCAGCGCGGCGAACGGTGGACCGAGCAAGGAGTCACCCGCCCGCAGGTTCTTGCCGGCCGCCTGCAAAGAGAAGTCGGGATCGGCGACGAACAGACACAGCGCGGCTTCCGCGACCGCGACCGCGATCGGGTTGATGTCGACGCCATGCACGACGCTGGTGACCAGAGTACGACGAAAAGCGCTGCCGCTCGCTGCGCCCGTTCGCAGGCACAGCGCGCGCATCACCTCCAGCAAGAACGCGCCCCCGCCCACGGCAGGATCGCAGACTCGAAAGTCGATTGCGTCGAGGCCGTGGCTGGCGGCGTTCACAGCCCGTTGCTCGAGCGGTTCGAGCGCCCTTCGAACCACGACCTCGGTCAGCCCACGCGGCGTGAAGAACGTGCCAGTCTGCTTGCGCCTCTTGCCCGATTCGAGCTCGAACCCGCTCTGGTCGCTCCACCGAACCCCCTCTCCGAGCAGCAACTCGTACAGGTTGCCGATCAACTCGGCCGGGCAGGTCGCGAAATCGACGCCATCGCGCTTCAGACCCTCCGAAAGCTCGCCGTGGAACGCCGCTTCGGCGCCGGCAAACGCGGGCGCCAATTGCCAGCACAGCGCGCCGTCGACAATCCTGGCCTGGCTCTCGAACTGTGCAGCGAGCGGAGCGAACAAGCGCCCATGCGCGAAGTCTCGCTCGTGCGAGAACAACCCGCGCGCTCGCCCCAGCGACAACACGACGAAGCGCAGCACCGCAATGGACAGCGCTTCGTGCACGGTTTCGGTTTCCGAGCGTTTGCCGAGCGGGCCCATGGATGCGCCGGCCAGGGCTCGTAGGCAGGCCAGCATCGCTTTGCGTGCGCGCTGGTGGAAACAGGAGGAAAGCTCGGGAT
>DASSMT010000359.1:0-3983 GCA_035688655.1 Polyangiaceae bacterium
ACCCTGTTCGTCCCCCACGGTGTCGGGGGTTTCGTTTCGCAAACCGACGGCAGCCTTTCGCTTGCCAATATTCTGATCCCGGTGACGGGCAAGCCCCGCGCGCAGCCGGCGGTCGACGCCAGCGCGCGCCTGATCCGCGTCCTCGACCTGGCGCCAGGAACCGTGACCCTGCTGCATGTGGGGTCCGAAGGTGACATGCCCGCGCTGAAGATACCGGGCGACACGAACTTTCATTGGCAACGCTGGACCCGAGCGGGCAGCCCGGTCGAGACGATCCTGGAGGCCGCAGCCGAGCTCAGCGCAGATCTGATCGCGATGACGACCGACGGCCCCGACGGATTTCTCGACGGTCTGCGGGGCACGACCTCGGAACGAGTGTTGCAGCGGGCGGATTGTCCGGTGGCCTGCCTGCCCGTGGGCAGCTTGCTGGGCTGATTTCCAAGGGCATGAGCCCGGAAGCCGCGCCGAGGTTCAGCCCCATCCGCCTCGGGTCGTGCGCTCAAGCGAATTTTTGGGCCAGCGCTTCGGCGACGCGCATGCCGTCCAGCGCGGCGCTGACGATACCGCCCGCGTAACCACCGCCCTCGCCCGCCGGATACAGCCCGTCGATTTCTGGTGAGGCCAAGCTGTGCGCGTCGCGCGGGACGCGCACGGGCGAGCTGGTGCGCGATTCGACACCGATCAACACGGCCTCGTCACTGACGTACCCCGGCATCGAGCGCGCGAAGCGCGACAGCGCTGCGCGCAAACGGCGCGTCAGATCCACGCCCACGCTGTCCAGCACTTGACCAAGGTCGCTCGCCGAGAGCCCGGGGATGTAGCTCGATTCCGGCAACGTGGACGACGCGCGCCGAGCCATGAAATCGCTTGCGCGAGTGGCCGGAGCGACCAGCGCGCCGCCGCCCGCGGTGAATGCTGCGCGCTCCAAATGCCGCTGCAGTTGAACCCCCGCCAGCGGCCCCGAGAATCCCGCTTGCAGCCAATCGGAAGGCTCGATGCCGACCACCAATCCCGAATTCGCGTACGGGGAGTCGCGGCGCGCGAGGCTCATGCCATTGACCACCAATTCACCCGGCGCGGTGGAAGCCGGCACCACCCAACCGCCCGGGCACATGCAGAACGAGAACACGCCGCGCCCGTCGATCGTTTCCGCGACGCGATACGCCGCGTTCGGCAAGCCGGGATGCTCGGCGGACCGACCGTATTGCAAGCGATTGATCAGCGGCTGCGGATGCTCGATGCGCACGCCGAGCGCGAAGGGTTTGGACTCGAGGGTCACGCCGGACTCGGCGAGCCACTCGAACACATCGCGCGCCGAATGCCCGGTTGCGAGCACCACGGCGTCGCCCGCGATTTCTCGGCCGCCTTCGAGCCGCACGCCGATCGCGCGTTTGCGCCCGTTCTTCTGCTCGAGCGCGAGGCCGACCACGCGCGCGCCGAACTCGAAGCGTTGCCCCACGGCCTGCAGCCGCTCGCGCAGCGCGGTCACCACCTTGGGCAAGCGGTTGCTGCCGATGTGCGGCCGGGCGTCGCTGAGGATCGCCTGCGGCGCGCCGTGCAGCGCGAGCAACTCGATCACGTCGCGTACGTTGCCGCGCTTGTGCGAGCGCGTATACAGCTTGCCGTCGCTGTAGGTTCCGGCGCCGCCCTCGCCGAAGCAATAGTTGCTGTCGATATCGACGAGGCCACGCGCGTTCAGCGCCTTGAGATCGTGGCGGCGCGGTTGAACGGTCTTGCCGCGATCGAGCACGAGCGCGAAAATGCCGTGGCGCGCCAGCTGATAGGCGCAAAAGAGTCCGGCAGGACCATCACCGACCACGATCACGGTGGGGCGCTCGCGTACTTCCCGCAGCGGCGCGCCGCCGAGCGGCGGGCGGAGCTCGGGGTTCTCGAGCGCGACCTGGAGATGAAAGCGCACGCGACCGCGCCGCGCGTCGAGCGACCGCTTCTCGACGATCACTCCCGGCACTTGCGCCGCCGAAATGCCGAGCTTGGCCTGCACCAGGCGACGCAGGTGGGCTTCGTCCTGGGGCTCGTCGAGCCCCAGCTCCAAACTGACTTCTTCGGGCAAGTCTGCCAAACCGGGGCTCTTTTTTGCCGTACGCCGCCGGCTGTCAAGCCCCGCGCGAAACCAGAGGGAGCAAAAAGCGAGCCCGGCGATCCGCTGACCTGCCTCGCACGTACGTACCAGGGTGTAGCAAGTTTCAGCGAACCCTGGCGCGCTCTCGGTGCCCGCGCCGGCTGCCCGCTGGATCGGCGGAAAAGGCGCTGGTACCGTTGCGCGCGCGTGAGCAGTGACAGCGACACTGGCGAAAGTGCGTCTGACAGCGACGAAGCCCTCGTGCGCGCCATCGCGAACGGCGATGCCCACGCGTTGGCGGCGCTCTACGATCGTCATGCCCCGTTCATGCTCGCGCTGGCGCGGCGCATCGTGCGCGGAAAATCCGAGGCAGAAGATCTCGTGCACGACGTGTTTTTAGAAGCTTGGCGCCGGGCGGCAGACTACGACCCCCAGCGGGGCAGCGTCAAAGCCTGGCTTTTGCTGCGCACCCGCAGCCGCGCCATCGATCTGCGCAAGTCGGCCGGCTTTTCACGGACGGTCCCGACTGGCGACGGCGAGTTTCTGGCAAGGCTGGCCGATCCCAGCGCCGCAGAGTCGGACGCGCCGGACCGCGCGCGCTTGCGCCAATTGCTGCCGGCGTTGACCGACGAGCAGCAAGAGGTGCTGTTTCTCGGCTACTTCGAAGGGCTCAGCTCGAGCGAGATCGCGACCCGCATCGGCATTCCGATCGGCACCGTCAAATCGCGCGTGGCCGCGGCGCTCGGCGCGCTGCGGCTGGCGCTCGCCGATCAACCAGGAGACCGCCGATGAAATCGCTCACCCCTGGCTCCGAGTTGCCCGATTTCGCAGCCGAGCACGCGCAGAGTGACGCCGAGCGCGAAATACTCGCCGAGCTGTTCGCTCGGCTCGGCGCCGCGCCCGAAGCCAGCGCCGCCGACTTGGCACGCGGGCGGGCGCGCTTGTTGGCCGCGGTTGCTCAGAGTGACGAGCGTTACGCGCCGCTGTTCGGCAAGCTGATGCGGTTCTTCGACCTGAGTGCCGAGGCGCTGCGCGCGATCTTCGAGCGCGCCGCGAACGCAGCGGACTGGGAGCCTGGCCCGGTGCCCGGGGTCTCGTTATTTCATTTCCAAGGGGGCCCGGGCGTCGCCGGCTTCGACACCGGCTTCGTGCGTTTCAAAAAAGGCATGCCTCATCCACTGCACCGGCACCTGGGTGATGAACGAGTGCTGGTCCTCGAAGGCGGCTATTTCGATCACGAGCAGCGCTGGTACGGGCCGGGTGATTTCCACGACATGAGCGCGGGCAGCGAGCATTCCTTGCAGATGAGCACGGAGCGCGACGTGCTGCTGGCGGTGGTCATGGCCGGACCGATCGAAATCCTCGGCGGCTGAGCGAGCTACCTCGAGAGCGGTCCGGAAAGATTGTGGCGAAACAAGCGCTCGGGCGCAATCGCCTTTGCCGCCAGCGAAACGTCGCGGGCGTGGTGGGTGAAAAATAGGATTTGGACGCGTTCGGCAAGCTCGCACAAGACTGCCAGCGCTGCCTCGGCGCGTTCGTCGTCGAAGTGAATCAAGATGTCGTCGAGCACGAGCGGCAGCGCAGGGTTGCGTTCGAGATAGCGTTCCAGACTCGCGATCCGGAGAGCCAGGTACAGTTGGTAGCGAACGCCTTCGCTCAGGCCTTCGACCGCCACCTCTTTGCCATTGTCGCGCAAGGCGACGATCTTGCGTTCTTCCACGCCCGCGCGCAGGCCGCGAAAGCTGCCCAGGGTCAGCCTGGGGAAGAGCGCCGAAGCGCGCTTCAGGACCGGGCCCTGATGTTGCTCACGGTAACGTTCCACCTCGCGCTCCAGCACCACCGACGACAGCTTGAGCCGCGCGTAGCGCAGCGCTTGTTCGCGGATTTCCGCGGCTTGTACGCT
>DASSMT010000379.1:0-5275 GCA_035688655.1 Polyangiaceae bacterium
ATCCCGAGCGAGGTCGTGCGTGAGCTGGGCCTGTTCTTGTTCGGCGCCTGATCACTTTTGATCTCAGCCAACGCCAGAGCACCGTTAGTCAATTCATCAACGCCGCTTGCGGCTGCCTCGCACTCATGATGTTTTCGGCTCATGGCAGGTGGAGTGCAATGCGCGAGAGGTTTTTGGGGATGAGGGTGAGCGTCGCGTCGCTGCTCATGGCGCTGTGCGCTCTGTCATGCAGCGCTCCAAATAGCGCCTCTGAGAGCGACGAAGCAACAGAGCCGGCGGCCCAGGCGAGCGAAGCGCTGTCGTTCCAGTGCACGGAAGGCAGCAAGCGCTGCTCGGGGAGCACGATCCAGACCTGCTACGGCGGTTGGTGGCTCAATACCGCCAGTTGTCTCGCGGCGTCACTCTGCTCGAACGGCAGCTGTCTCCCGTTCGTGTGTAGCCACGGGGAGACGCGCTGCTCCTTGGGGCAGTTCCAGACCTGCAACGAGACGAGAAGCGGCTTCTCGACCATCGAAAATTGTGCGTCTCCAGCACTCTGTAGTCCGACGGGCTGCCAGCCCCCGCTCTGCACCGTCAACACATACTACTGCACCGGTGCGGTACGTCAGTTTTGCTCGGATGGAATTCACCTCACGACGATTCAAAATTGTGTATCTGCGGCGCTCTGCAGGCCAAGCGGGTGCCAACCGCCGGCCTGTAGCCCCGGACAGACGCGCTGCCAGGGTCGACGTTTTCAAACCTGCAGCGCGGATCAAGCGTACTGGGTCGACACCCAAACCTGTGAGTCTGATCTATTTTGCAACCTGACGGGTTGCCGTGAGCGGGTGTGCTTGGATGGCATGCTGCGCTGCAACCTTGCGTCGTCTCAGCGATGTGAAGACGGCGCCTGGCACACCACGCAGACCTGTTCGGTGGGGCAGTGCGACCCGGTCAACGGTGGCTGTTACGAACCCCCCAAGGACCGATCCCCTTAGCCGGCACCGTCGCGACCCGTTCGCGATCCTCGGGCGCACTCCCCCTGGCCATCCGCCTGATCCGCCCGCGTTCAACGAAGCAGCGCTGCCGGGTGTCAGGGGCGATCGCGATCCTGCATCGCACCTTGCGGCCCGTCCGAGTTCCAGGCGCAGCTCGACGCCGAAGGCTGTGCCGCTCTCTGGCGTAGCGCGTGACCATCAACCAACTCTCTTCTGCAGCCGATCCGCTTTCTTATTCCGGTGACTGCGCGTGCTTTCGAGCTCGACGAGCACGAAGGCGACGTCCGGCTCAGAGACGCTTCATCGTCAGCTCGACGGTCGCGTTACCGGGTACGTCACCTTTCAGGTGTAGTGACTCCGCTGTGCAGGCGTAATGCCAACGGGTGCCATCGTTCCCGAACAAGCGAGGCAATTTGTCCATGGGCATTGGGATTTCCTTGCCCGCGAGCTTCATGGTCGCCTTCAACTTGTACTGGCTCAGATCGGTGCTCTTCACTTGGAGCGATCCGGGCGCGTCGGACACATACGTGAGCACGGCCGTGCCCGTCTGCTCGATCTTGCCCGATGCTGCCAAACCGGCTTGCCCCATGGCCACTTCGGCAACCATGGGCTCGGTCACGCTGCAGGACCACGTGCCCGCGCTTGGCGACGAGAGCGTACACTTGGCCTTACCTGCTTGATTGAGAACCTTCATCACGCCGCGGCCCGTTGGGTCGAGCAGCGCTTGCAAGTTGTAGGTCGAATAGTCGAACAGGTACTCCCCGGCGGGGCAATCCGCGATCGGCGTCGTGCCCGCCTGCTCCTTGGCTTGGGCTGGCGCCGCGCCTGGTGCAGCGCTCGGGGCTGCGTTCGAGGGGGCAGGGGCCGCATTGCGCTGGGGCTCTTCCTTTTTGCAACCCACGGCGGTAGCCCCGATCAGACACCAGCAAGCGGCCGTGAACACGAGCGAACGATGCGATCTGTGCATGGCGCGGAGCGTAATGGGTTTGGGGTCGCGCCTCAAACCGGGCCGGTCTGCGCGTTGCGGCACGCCGAGTCGCTGGCCACTTTGTAGATGTTCCTCGGCAGAGGAGCCTGCAATCTGCGTCGAGGTGAGCTGAAGTCCGACACCTTCACGAACAACACATCCGGGAGCGACAGGACTCCTCTGCCGAGTCACTGGCCCCTCATCGCGCAAGCGCTAAGGTACGACGCATATGCGAAGATTGCACAGCCAGGTCCTTTCACTGCTCATAGCCACCGTGCTCGGTGGCGGCCTCGGCGGCTGCGCCTCGCAAAGCAACGAGTCACTCCGCTTGAGAGAAGAGCTCGGACGCGCGCGCGCAGAAGCCACCTGGCAGCAAGCGCGCGCTGCAGAGTTGGAAGCGCGCGTGTCGCGCCTCGAGCAGCGTGCGGTCACCACGCCGAACACGTCACGTACGGAGGATCGCGAGCTGTTGAATCGCCTCGAGCGCTTGCTCGCGATGAACGAGCGCCTGCTCGCCGAACGCGAACGCGCGGACGACCAACCTGCGGCGTCCGCGCCTGGTACGGCAGCGCCCGCGCTTTCCAAACCGGTCGCGGCAACGCCCGACGACGACGCGCGGCAGCTACGTGCCCTGGTAGAGCGCCTACGCGGCCATCCCGGCAGCCCCCACGGCGGGCTCTCTCGTGAACAAGAGAACGCGCTCCGCGTTCTGACTCGCCCCGAGCGCCAGCTAGACACCGCGAATCCGTGGCGAGCCGACTTCTATTGAGCTAGCTGTGCCGCAACGGCGCTGCTTTCGACTCCGGGAGGCAACAGCCAGGCTGCTGCGGAGCGCCCACCGGATGCGACTCCCTGCCGCCGCCGGCGACTTCGTGCTGGATGGCGCTCCAACGTCTGCTTCTCAGCCTGCCGAGTGGAGGGGGGTGACGCGCGCTTCGGCTTCGTGGGCTTCGCGCGTCGCACTTGGACCCTGCTCGCGTCTTCGCATCATGTAGTAAGCGACAGGAACGGTCACGCGCGAAAGGAGCAGCGAGGCCAGCTCACCCGCCATGAGTGAGATCGCAAGGCCTTGGAATATGGGATCGAACAAGATCACCGCAGCACCGACCACGACCGCCGCTGCCGTCAGCAGCATCGGACGAAAGCGAATCGCCCCCGCGTCGACCACGGCTCGTTCCAGGGGCACGCCCTCCGCCAGGCGCTGCTCGATGAAATCGACCAAGATGATCGAGTTACGGACGACGATGCCCGCACCAGCGATGAAACCAATCATGGACGTTGCGCTGAAGAATGCGCCGAGCAAGCCGTGGGCCGGCAAAATGCCCACCAAAGAAAACGGGATCGCCGACATGATGACCAGCGGAGTCTTGAACGATTTGAACCAAGCCACGTTCAATACATAAATCAAGACCAGTACGAACGCGAAAGCGAGACCCAAGTCACGGAATACCTCGTACGTGATATGCCATTCACCGTCCCATTTCATCGCGAGTCTATCGGAAAAGAAGGGCTGAGAAGCCGTGCGCTGCTCGAGCCGGTAGCCCTCCGGCAAAACGAGTTGGTCGAGCTTTGGCCCGAGCGCTTGAATCGCGTAAACGGGGCTTTCGATCGCCCCCGCGACGTCTGCCGTGACGTACACGACGGGCATCAGATTCTTGTGAAAAATGCTCTGGTCTTCCAAGGTCAGCTCGGGATGAACCAGCTCTTTCACGCTGACGAGATTGCCGTCGCGGCCGGACAGCTCGAGACTCTGCAAGCGCTCGACATCCGAACGAGTGGCGCGATCGAGCTGCAGCACGACGGGCACGTCGGATTTTTCACGTTCATCGTGCAGCAAGCCGTTCGCCTCGCCCAGGGCCGCCAAGCGAAGCGCGCGCACCACGTCCGCTTCACTCACCCCGCTGATAGCCGCCTTTTCTCGATCGACGATGAAGCGGTATTTCGGCTGATCGTCCTCGGCATACCAGTCGACATCGACGACGCCGGGTGTCTGGTCCATCAGCTCGCGAACTTGGCGGGCGACTTGGATTTGCCGCTCGTAGTCGGGGCCGTAGATCTCGGCCACCAGTGTCTCGAGCACGGGCGGTCCGGGCGGCACCTCGGCGAGCTTGATGCGCGCGCCCGTTTTTTGCGCGATTGGAGCAATCAGCTCTCGTACGCGCTTGGCCACGGCATGGCTTTGGGCTTTTCGAGCGCCGCGATCGAGCAAGTTGACCTGCAAATCAGCCACATTCGAGCCTTGGCGGAGGTAGTAGTGCCTGACCAAGCCGTTGAAGTTGTACGGCCCGGAAGTCCCGACGTAGGTCTGATAATCCACGACCTCCGGTTGCTGCCGAACCACGTCGGCCACCAACTGCGCCACGTGATCGGTGCCCTCCAGGGTCGTGCCTTCGGGCATGTCGATGACAACCTGGAACTCGCTCTTGTTGTCGAAGGGGAGCATTTTTACTCGTACCCATTTCACCGCCACCAGAGACATGGCGCCCAAGAGCAGCACGACGACGGTCGCCAGGAATGCGTGGCGGATGTGCGGTACTCTCAGCAGCGTGCCCATGACGCGGCGATACAGGACCGTCATCTTCCCCTCGCGCGCCTCGCCGCCGTGCTCACCGCCACAGCGCATCAACCGGATCGTTGCCCATGGCGTAACGACGAACGCGACGAGCAACGAAAAGACCATCGCACCCGTCGCGCCGACGGGGATGGGCCGCATGTATGGGCCCATCAAACCACCCACGAAGGCCATGGGCAGGATTGCCGCGATCACAGTCATGGTCGCCAAGACCGTCGGGTTGCCGACCTCGTCCACCGCGCGAATCGCAATCTCGGTTGCGGATCGACCATGATTTTCCGGTAAACGGCAATGGCGCGTGATGTTCTCGACGACGACGATGGCATCGTCGACCAGAATACCGATTGAGAAGATCAGCGCGAACAACGTGATCCGATTCAAGGTGTAGCCGTAGGCGTAGAATACGGACAAAGTCAGCGCGAGCGTGGCGGGGATCGCCAGCATCACGATCGCCGACTCACGCCGCCCGAGCGCCAGCCAGATCAAGAATCCGACACTCACCACCGCAATCGCCATGTGCTCCAGTAACTCGTTGCTCTTGTCCGCGGCGGTAGCGCCGTAATCTCGAGTGACACTGAGCTTTACGTCGCCCGGGACCAGGGAACCTTGCAGCGAGTGCATCTTGCGCATCACGTCGTCGACGACCACGACGGCGTTGAGTCCCTTGTGCTTCGCAATCGAGATCGTCACCGCGGGCGCGGGCGCCCAAGCGGCGCCGTGAACGGATGCTTGGGCCGCGGCGCGGGCGCCGAAACGCACATA
>DASSMT010000446.1:0-3899 GCA_035688655.1 Polyangiaceae bacterium
CGAGCGTCAGGGCCAGGCCCAAACGGGCTTCACGGCGCGTATCGTGCGCGAGTCGCACCGCGTAAGCAGCGTCACGCACGTCGTCGGACGCGAGCTGTACCGTCCACTCCGCAGTGCTCGAACCCGCTGCCGACAGCGCAATCGAAACATCCGCTGCAGCCAGCGCGCTGTCGTCGGCGGGGCTGCGACCGACCACCGCCACCACCGCACCGCTGTCTGCCAGACGCCGAATTTCATCCCCGCGCTCGTTGGGCGGGATTTCGGGGCGCAAGTGATCGATGTCCAATGCTCGACCGATCGCCTCGCAGGTCTCGCGTGCGTCGCCCGAAAGCAAGACCGGCTCCACGCTCACGTCCAACAGGTGCTGAACCGCTGCGCGGGCACCGGGGCGCAAGCCGTCTTGCAAGCCGACCAAGCCGACCAAGCGCCCACCGAGCGCGACCAAGAGCACACTGCGCCCCATGGTCTCGAGATCGGTGATGCGCGCTTCGGCGGAGGCCACGCTGACTCGTTCGCGCAACATCAAGCCGCGAGTTCCGACGACCAGGGCTTGACCGTTCGCAGCGACTGCGGTGACGCCCAACCCGGGTTGAATGCTGGGGCTGCGTACGCCGTCGGGGCGAACCCCGCGAGCGCGAGCGGCGCGCATCACCGCGGTCGCGACCGGGTGGCTTTCGCCGCTCTCGGCGCCCGAGACCAAGGCCAGGACTTGTTCTGCGCCGAGCGTCGCGAAAGCTTCGATGTTGGCGACTTCGGGCTCGCCCAAGAGCAGCGTGCCGCGCGCGGAAAAAGCGGTCGCGGTCACCGAACCTGCGCGTTCGAAGCCGCTCGCCGTGCGAAACACGATCCCGCGCCGGAGCGAATCGAGGATGCCGCGCGCCACGTGCAGGCCGCCGATCTCTGCGATGCCCGGCTGCGCGATCGCGCCGAGTACGCCCACCGCGAGCAGCAAAAATTGCAAATTGTCGGCGTTGCTCGCGTACGCCGCCAACGCGGCAAAGCCGGCCACGAAAGGTGCGAAGCGCTCCGCGAGCAGGCGTCCCAGGCGGGCCATCGGCGCGAACACGTCGGCGCGTCGCCTGGGGTCGTTGGTCAGGCGCATGAATGCGCGATCGTACCCGGCCCAGCCCACCACGGCGCGCACACGGCCGCTCTCGACCTGCGCGCCGGCAACGATCGCGTCACCCTCGCCGCGCGTGGTCGGCGAGGTGGCACCGAACCAGGGCAAGACTTCGGCGCTGCCTGCCGTGATCGTGGCGTCGACCGGCACCGATTCACCGCTTTCGACCACGATTTCCTCACCGGGCCGCAAATCGCTCGCGCGTGCGCTGACCAGCTCTTCTGCGACGATGCGCTGACAGGGCTTGTCGAGCGCGTTCTCGATCGAGCGCCGTTGGGCGTCGATCGGCCGACGCGCGCGACGCATCGCGGCAGCGCTGGCAGCGCTGACGGCGATCACCACGGAAGCCACGGTGATCGCGCCGCCCGTATGCGGCTCCGACAACAAGCGCGCGAAAAGCGCGAGCGCGCTGCCCGCGAGCGGGGCGGCGAGCAGCGCAGCGGGGTGGAGCTCGGTGGGGCGACGCGCACCCATCAGCGATTCGGCCGCAAGAGACAGCGCAGCGACCATCATCACCGTGAGCCGTGCCGCTTCGGCGATCGAAGAATCACCCGCCAAAATCAGCGCGATGGACAGCACCGCGCCCAACACCGAGAGCAGCAGCAACACGCCACCCACGTCCACGGCGGGCGCTTCCGGGGCGGATTGGCCGAGCGGCACCGAAGGCGGGGGTGCTTCGCCCTCGTACTCGAAGGCCAGCCGCTCGGACGTCGCGCCGCGCTCCTCGATCAAGTCGGTGCGCGCGACCAACGCAATCGCCTTCGCGCTCGGCAACTGCGACTCAGCGCTTGGAGGGGCTTCACTGCCCGCGCTCGCCGTGGCGCGCAGCCGAATCAAAGGATCCTCTTGATCGGCGCGCGCGATGGGCAGGGGCGTGCCGGTCGCGTTCATGTCGTAGCGCTCGCGGCAACCCGCGCTACAGAAGTAGCGAAAGCGATCGCGCACGTGCGCCACGCGCTCTGCGCGCAGGGGATCGACCGCCGTGCCGCAGGTCGCGCAGGCCACGAACGCTTCGCGTGCGCTGCCGTCTCGATTCGCGGAGTTTGTCAGCTCGACCAATGCTCTCCCGGGGCAAGCTCAGACGTAGGCCGAAAGCACGCGCTCCAGCAACGCCACGCCTTCTTCCAGCTCGGTGCGCGTGATGGTCAGCGGCGGTGAAAAGCGCAGCGCTTGCCCGCCGGCAATGGTCAAGAGCACCCCCGATTCTTGCAGCGAGCTCATCACCTTGCGCGCGTCGACGCCTTCACGCAGAACGAGCGCCTGCAGCAGGCCGCGCCCGCGCGCGCATTCCACCAGCTTGGGGAACTTGCTCGCCGTTCGACCCAGGAGCGCGCCGAGCTCTTCGCCACGCAGCGCGACCTGCGAAAGCAAGCCGTCGTTCTCGAGCACATCCAGCACGGCGAGCGCCGCGGCCGAGGCCAGCGGGTTGCCGCCGAAGGTGGAGCCATGGCTGCCGGGCGGCAGCGCTTCTTGTAGGAACTTCTTGCACACCATCGCGCCGATCGGGACGCCGCCGCCGAGCGCTTTGGCCAGGGCGATCACGTCAGGCTGCACGCCTTCGTGCTGGAAGGCCAGAAACTTTCCGGTGCGACCGACGCCAGTCTGCACCTCATCGGCGAGCAGCAGCGCGCCTGCGTTGCTGGTGAGCGACCGCAACTCGCGCAAGAAGCCGGGCGGGGCGGGCAGCACGCCGCCTTCACCCTGCACTGGTTCTACCAAAATCCCGGCGACGTCCGGGCCCATCGCTGCGCGCACCGCTTCGAGATCGCCGTAACCCACATGGGTGACGCCCGGCAGTGGACCGAAGCCGTCTTTGTACTTGTCCTGGCCGGTCGCGGCGAGCGCGCCCAACGTGCGACCATGAAACGAATTGCGGAAGGCGATGATGCGCTGACGCGACGTCTGACCCTGGGCGTGAAAGTGACGGCGCGCGAGCTTCAGTGTGGCTTCGATCGCCTCCGTGCCGGAGTTGCAGAAAAACGCGCGATCCATCTCGGTCAGCCGGCACAGCTTCTCCGCCAAGCGAATGTTGGGCTCGTTGAAGAAGTAGTTCGAGACGTGCAGCAGCTTGCCGGCCTGCGCCGCAATCGCGGCGGACAGCTTGGGATGCGCGTGGCCGAGCGTGCTCACGGCGATGCCCGCGTACAAATCCAGATAACGTTTGCCCGAAGCGTCGAACAGGGACGAACCCTCCCCGCGCACGAAAACGAACGGCGGCTGACGGTAGTTCGGATAGAGATAGGTTTGGCCGGCTGCGGCGAGCTCGCTCTCGGTGGTCATGGGCAGCGGCTTTGTAGCATGTCTATGTGGCGAGGGGAGGGAAAGCGCTGGCGGACCGCCGCGGCACGAGTTCCAGCTGAAAGTCGTCGCGTTCGACGCGCACCAGGCGTCTGGCCTCGGACTCGGCTTCCCACGCAATTCGCGGCGTCGATCGTCCGATACCTCCGCATGAAGAAAATTGCGCCTCGCGCGACAACGGCAGCTTTCGCCGCGCGCGGCCAACGACGACACGCCGGCGCGACGCGAATTAGTGATGGGGCGATCGCGGTCCAGCATCGCAGCTCGGTCCTCGAGCAGTTCCGCACGCTGACGCTCGACTTTGGGCGCGAGGGGATTCGGAAAAGCAAGAAGTTCGTGCACGAACCACCCGCGCGCGAAGAGTGCTCCCAGGACCGCGAGCAGTTTCGACCAGGTTTGCTCGAGGTTGTGCGCGAGGGGATTCGGAAAAAAGAAAGAAGTTCGTGCACGAACCATCCGCGCGCAGAGAGTGGTCCCTGGC
>DASSMT010000351.1:0-8049 GCA_035688655.1 Polyangiaceae bacterium
CGCCGTCCGAGTCGATCACGTCGATCTCCAGGCTGAGCTTTTGCGTCCCGTAGCTGCGCTCCAGGCGATTACGGTGAAAAATCAGTCGACAATTGTCGCGGCTCTCGAAGGGCAAATGGGCGGTGACGCCAGGCATGATGCGCTCGGCGGTGTTTTCGGGAGTGCCACACACGAACTCGACGATCGGGCGCGGCCCGAGCGCGGACCCGCCGATGGGCGCTGGTAGATTGGCTTCGCGCACCGGCCGGAGCAGCGTGCTGTCGAGCAGACCCAGATCGGCGTCGGCCAGAGCTCCCGGCAGCGAGTCGACGCGATAGCCGAAGCGCATCGCCACTTGCCCGGAAGCGTCGGGATCGCCGATCACCGCGTACTCGGCACCCTGCTTTTGCACCGTGTACACCCCCGGCACGGGCAACGGCACCAAATGACCGTGCAAACCGAGCGGCGGCAGGTGCACGATTGCTGGCCGATTCGTGGGAATGAAGCCGAGGTTCTTGTGGCCGGGGATCTCCAGCGACGCGGCACTGCGCGGAGGTGGCGTGGTCTCGATCCGCGTCACTGCCACCGCAATGCTCGGCGCATCCTCGTGTACTGCGGTCACCGTCACGGAGGCTGCCGACGTATTGCCGATGAAGAGCAGCACGTCCGTACCGGTCGAGTCGACCAAGGTGTCGCGCACCTCGGCGGCATCCGAACCGATCATGAACTTGAGCGATGGCACCTCTTTCGCGCAGCGACCCTCGATGCGCAGCACCAGGCCGGCGGCGTTGGTGTCTCGCAAGAGCAGCCCCGAGGCCACGGACATCGGGCAGTGCACGACCGAGAGCGAGACCGAGGGCGCGGACTCGAACCCGCTGCCCTTGCTGACGACGACCGCAGGAATGAGTCGGAACTTGACGTCGACCGACTCGACATTGCTGGACAGCGAGCGGACCCGCAGCGCGCGGCCCGAGAGCTCGCAGCGGTGCGCTCCGCAATCCACGCTGGCCACGGCCTCCGGGTGGCTCAATTCGACCTCGCCATGGCCGGTCGAGAGATCGATCGACGCATCTTGCGGCACGAGGTTCGACAGCACCACGCGCGCCGGCGTCAGCAGCAAACTGCTCGGATTGAGCCGTTCGCCTTGCACGTCGTAGTTGCTGACGTCGGCTCCAGCGCGGCCACCGGCCGGGATGATGGATAGGTTGCCGCTCGCCGGATCGGCGGAGAGTCCGCGACCGACCTCGAACACACAGCGCTCCGCGCCATTCTCCAGTTTCGGCGTTTCGCACACGTCGACGCCCGAGGCCGTGTTGCTGCGCCAGGCGAGCGCGACTCCGGCCAAGCGACTGCCGTGGAGCTCCACTCGGCCTTGGTCCAAGAGCAGCACCACACTGCTCGAGTCGATGCTCGGCGGACGCGCGGTAGCCACGAGATCGAGCGTGCTCGAGTCCGTCGCACAAAGGCCGAGTGAGTCGGCCACGCGCGCCGTGGTCACCTTGCCGATCGCATCCGCGTTCGTCGGTGGCCGCAGCGCACGCGACTGCGAGGCAGGATCGATCGACCAACCGCCGCCGGGCGGCGCGCAAGCGACTCGGCCGTCGCTGAGTGTGAACGCTTTGCCACCGACCGCGGCTTGCAGCGTCTCGGCGCGCGCAGAACGCGGCCAGCACCAGCAGGCCGCGAGTGAGCACATCACCAAGAACAGGCGCCAGATCTCGCGACTGGCCGGCAAGCAAACCCACATATGGCAACCAGGCTAGGCCCGAGCCGCGGGTTGCTGCAAACGCCCCGTGAACAGCGCCGCTCGCGCCAGCGACATTTTGCCCCGTGCCGAGCTTCTGCGCGTCGCAACCTGCCACGAGCGCCTCCTCCCGAGCCCTTCGAACGCGATGCGGAAACTCGTCTCGACTACTGGCTCGACCTTTGCTGTGCTCCGCTCATACCTAGGAGTTACCCCATGTCTCGACGTCACCCGCTCTTCCTTCGTCTTCTGCCCGCGTTGCTCGCGACCACCTTCGTGTTCCTCGCAGCGGGCAGCGCACATGCCAAGAGTGGCACCGCGATCGGAGTCGACATCGACTACACGAATGGCATCGAAGAGCCGTCCGTGTCGAGCGGCACGGGCTTCAACGTTCGGCTGGGCTACAAGCTCGACCTCAAGCTGCTCCAGCTCACGCCCGAGGTCGGCGGCGCGTTCCACACCTTTTCCGGCGACGCCGGGGCGAAGCTCGCTCAAGGCATCGTCGGTGGACGCCTCTCGTTCCTGAAAGTGTTGGAGCCCGGGGTCTACGCCCACCTCGGTTATGGGCACCTCTCGGGCAACATCGGTGAGGGGCGTTCGGGGGCCACGGCGGACGTGGGCCTGACCCTCGACCTGACGTTCCTGCCGTTGATCGATTTCGGCGTGCACGGCGGCTACAACGCCATGCTGAAGAAGGGGGACTACCCAGCCTTCGACAGCTACGTCGTGGGCCTGCACGGAGCGCTCATTTTCTAAGCACTGAAAAAATACCCGCTCCAAGGCCCTTGCCGGCTCACAAGCCGGAGGTATGCTGCCGGGCCCCCGATGAGCGGATTGCACGAGGTCGACTGCAGCGGCTGCGGCCGGCGTCATGTGACGAACGGCGAACAGGCACGCAAACAACGCGTTCTGCGTTGTGACTGCGGGCACTTCGTGCGGCTCGATCGCGCGCTCAGTGAACGCCGCTCCGAGAACACGCCGCCGCCCGTGGAGATCGCGAGCGCCCGCACGGTCGAAGAGGAGGACCCGACGCGCCTGCACCTGGCGAGCTCGGCGGTGGCCGCGCTGAATGGCACCGGTCGCTCTCGCTCCGCGCAACCGAGCCTGGTCGACGACGAGCGCTTGGCGCGAGCCGCGTCGCGTGACAGCGCCCTCAACTCACGCCCGTCGTCACCGGCGCCAGCGCGGCAACGGCAAGCCTCGCTCGCGCCCACCGACAAACCGCTCTGGTACGTCGACCTCGGCGGGACCGAGCTGGTCCAGATGACCATCGAGCAGCTCATCCTCGCACGTCGCGGCGGCAAGCTCGGAGAAGGCGCGCTCGTGTGGCGTGAAGGCATGGCGAGTTGGCGACCCGTGGGAACGTTGATCCCCGCCGCGAGTGCCAGCACGCATCCGGCGCCCAGCGCCGCCCCTGCCCCAACTCAACCGCCCGCGGCCGTCGCCACGCGCACGCCATTCCCGATTCGCACCCCGCTGCCCAGGGCCCGCGCGTCAGCCAATCCCGCTCCCGAAGCCCCCGCTCCACAGTCCTTGGCCAGCTACGAGCGGCCCATGGCAACCTTGGAATTTGCCTTCGAAAAGCACGAGCGGACGCCGTTGCTCGGCCCCACCCGCGCTTCGCTCCCGAGCATCGACTCGGCGGGAGCCCTCTCGCGTCCCAAAACCCCATTGCCGCGCGCGTCCCTGTCGGGCGCGCTCAGCACGCCCTTCCCACGCGCCGCGCAGTTGCCGCGCGTCGGCTCGTTCGGCTTCCCCGGTCCACCTTCGTCGCCACGGATCTCGCCGCCGCCGCCACCACCGCCCGTGCCCAGCGCGTCCGTGGCCCCGGCAGCGCTCCCCAGCGCATCGCCTTCACCGATCCCGGAAGCGCCCGCTCCGACGAGCAGCCACGCGCCCAGCCCACACCTACTGGCGAGCCTGCACCTGCCCGAGTCGTTGAGCGAGCGTCCGCGCTGGGTGTCCGCGTGCATCGCCCTGGTGGTGTGCGTCACCGCTTCGGCCGCGGGAGCGTCGCTCGTGCACAGCTTGAAGCAGCGTCCGAAATCGCAAGTGTCAGCTGCTGCCACCACGCTCGCGCCGACCGCAAACGCGCCGAGCGTGCAGGCCGTATCCAATCTCGCGGCCGCAAAGCCAGCCAGCCCATCGTCCGCTGCCGCGCCCAGCAGCGCTCCGCTCGTCGTCACGCTCGAGAGTTTGTCGGTCGAGCGCAAGCGCGCACCAACACACGTGGTGCGCGCCGTTGCCAAGCCCGAAGCCGCGCGACACAGCGAAAACAGCGAAGAAACGCCAGCCGCGAACGAGTCCGCGCCGGAGCCCGTCGCGCCCGAGACCGCGACGAGCAGCGATGCGCCGGCTGCGGCCCGCCCGAATCCGTATGGCTCGGGCTCGCTGATCGATCAAATCAAGAAGGCCACCGAAGAAGAAGAAGCGGCGAAATGAGCGCCGCTCTGCGCGCGGCGGCAGCCGGCGCAGAGCTCGCAGACGCTCACGTCACTGACACGTCTTTTCGCAATTGAGCGTGTAGCAGTTGGCCAATTTCTCGGCTGGGTCGCCATTCTCGGTGATGAACGTGGCCAAGCACTCGTTGGGATCGTTTCCTGGAGCGCAGGCGCACGTCCCCAAGGCGTCCAGACCGTCGGCACAGCTCGGGATGCCGTAACAAGCGGCGCCTGTTTCGGCGCACTTAGCGATGAAGCATTTGGTGCACTCCTCGGACTGGAAGGCGCATTGATCCGCGCTGCCCCCTGCGCCCGCGTCGCTGGTTGCTCCCGCGCTGCTCGTGGAACCTGCTTTGCCTGCAGCGCCAGCGGCGGCGCCACCTGCGCCCGCTGTCCCCATATCCGTCGAGTCACTACAGGCCCCGAGGGTCGACAGCACACCGAGTCCGAGAACGCCCACCAAACAAGCTGCCAAAGTACGCATATTTTTTTCCTCCGTGAAAGCTCGAGCACGCTAGGCCGCCCCACACGCTCAGGTCAACGAGCCGAGTCGAATCGAGTACTCGCTCAGCCTACATGTGAGTCCGGAATGGACTCACAACGTTGCTTGCGAGTGCCAATCACGTTTCTATTTGGAGGGTGACGAACCGTTGGCCGGCGGCGGATCGACTGCGCCGCCCACTCGCTTCTTCGGATCGTACTCGGGCCCTTTTTTGCCCGCGTCCCAGCCGGGGGCCGGGCCATCGGTCGTGACCCCTTCGTGGAGCTTATCGGAGGGACCACGGCGATCGGCGCCCACCGTGTCCCCGTCGGCAGTCGTGGGCGGTGGCGGCGCGTAGTCGAGCGAAGGCGAACGAAGCGGCGCGGCCTTGTCGCTTTGCGTGCAGCCGATGAGCAACGAACAGCCCAGCACAATCGGGGAAAGTCTGCTCATGTGAGTAAGGTTACCACGCGCTTCGGCGCGCGCGAGCGACGCACACGGGCACGCACCCCCCGAAGATCGCCGCTTCAGCCGTGCGCGCTCTGTTTGCGAAAAATGCGCGCACCGGTGGCAGCGTAGCGAATCGCATCTCGCAAGCGCCGCACATCGACGGGCTTTTCGAGCGCGCGCCCGCCGACCCGGCGCAAGAATTCAGCTACGTGGCCGAGCATGGCAGCGCCGGTAATGAACACGAAACGGTGTCGCCAGGTCGGATCGAGCTCGAGCGCTCGACGATACAGGTCCATCCCGCTCATGCCCGGCATTACCAGGTCGGTAACGACGACATCCGGTGGGTCGACGGCAGAAATCCGCCGCAGGGCCTGCTCCGCGGACGTCAGGTATTCGCCGATCACTTCTTCACTGCTGAGCGCTCGCCGAAAGCTGGTGAGAACCGCCATATCGTCATCCAGAAAGAGCGCCCTCGGAACGACCAGCCGAATTGTCCCGCTGTCGCGCAGCGACGGCGGAGCGCTCGGTCTGAGCGCCGCGGGCTCTGCGGGTGCGTGGACGCTTTCGTGCGAGGGCCAACTGCTCGGGGGCGCAACGGAGCGCGGCTCATCGACCGCTGGCGCCACTCGAATCCGCGTGCTGGAGCTGCCTTCCTCGCCGGCGAGGATCGACGCCACACGCTGCGCACCGCGAGAGTCCTGCTCCAAGTAGGCGCGCACTTGTCGCACCAGCTCGGTTTGTACGCCGGTCTTCTGGATGAAACCGTGCGCGCCGCTGGCAAACGCCTTCATGCGCAAGGCGTTGACCGGCAGACTCGAATACAGCACGACCAGCGTGCCGCGCGTGGCTCGTGTGCGAGCCAAGACGTCGACCAGTGAATCACCGGTCATGTTCGGCATGTTCACGTCCAACAACACCAGGTCGGGTCGCTCGGCGAGAACGACGACGACCGCGCCGCTGGCGCGATCCAGGGTCACGACGCGAAACCCGGCTTGCTCGAGCGTCGCGCGCGTCGCTTCCAGCACGACGGCGTTGTCGTCGATCACCAAAATAGTGCGCGCGCTGCTGTACCTCATGGCTCCGACCCAACCTCACACACGGACACGCCAAATGAAGCGGCCAGTGTCGGTTCGAAGTTGATGGCTCGCCTGCAAGATTTGCTGGCACTTTTCGGCCACGCCCGCCGCGGCCGACCCAACAGCCAAACCCCATCAGGCGCTTTTTTGCAATGATTTCCATATTTAATCGCTGGCGACCGCGGCTTGACCGGACCCGGGTTACGGGCTCGTATCGGCCGATGCGCCTTACCCGTTGGCTCTCGCTTTTCGCCGCTACTCCGCTTTGGGCCTGTGCCCCCCAAGCAGCGCTCCCTCCCCAATCCCCTGCGCCCGAACCTGCCAAGGGCGAATGGCACCAAGTCGAACCGGAGAAACAGAAGCGGCCGCTCGTGGCCGAGCCTGCGGGCGTCCCGCCGCTCGATCCGAGCTGTCAACCGTACCTTTCGCACACGAAAGAGAGCTGTAAACAAGAAGGGAGCGGTGACCAAGCAGCCCGAACGCCGGAGCTCACGCGCACCGCCTTGGCGCAGGCACTGAGCATCGCATCGCCGCTCGAACGTGATGCGCGCCTCGACTGTTTGGAGAGCGACCCAAACTTGCCGCCGGGCTTGCTGCGCGCACTGAGAGCCGAGCTCGCGCCGGTCGCGTGCGGTGATGCGATTGCTTTGCCATTGCTCGAACCGCGGCGCGCGGAGCTCGATCGCAGCATCGAAGATGTGCTGATCGCGCTGGCCTCGGCAGGCAGACTCGCGCGCTTGGTGCAGCGCGCTCCCGAGCTCGCACCGCCCTTCGACAAGCCGCGTTTCATGGAATTCTTTCAGGCGACCCTGAAGCCCTGGATCGTGACCCAAGCACAAGCGATCCAAGAACTGTCGCTTTCAGGGGTCCGTCTCTCGGCCTATGCCAAGGGCGTCGTGGCGATCGAAGCCGGTCTGGCCGACATGCGCTTCGTATCGGTGGTACGTCAGGTCGCCCTGCCCAAAGAAATGAGTGACGACCCCGAAGTGCGCGAGGCGTACTACGCGGCGCTGGACGAAGCGCTCGAGCCGCGCAAAGCCCGGGGACGCGACGCGGCGTTGGTCGGGCTGCGCGAATTTTCGAACGAGGGGATCTTGAATGATCCACGGCTCGAGCGCGCTCGAACACTGCTGTCCGAGGTCTACTCTGGGCATCGCATCGATGCCTTGGACAAGCTGCTCTTGCCCTCCCTCCCGGAGCCACCCGGTGATAGCACGGAGCGACAGCTCGCGCGGCATTTGCCCACGTTTTACGCGGGATATCTGCTCGAAGGCAGCGTGCTCGATGCGCCGCTATTGCGCGCGCTGCTGGACCGCGGCCTACCCCGTGCGCTGACTGCCCGCACCGATCCTGCGAAGCTCGATCCGAGCGGACGCGATTTGCTGGCTCGCGCCGCGCTCGAGCGTGGGCGCCGCTACTTCAAGGCCGATGATTTCGCGCTCGCGGCGCGGCTCAGCGCGGGCGATGACCTCCGTGCCGATCGCGCGCTGTATCATGCGCTCGCAAGCAGTCTGCAAGGCGGTCCGCGAGACGCAAGCGAGCTGATCCTGCGCGGACCACAGCTGCCGACGGGCGCTCTGCAAGTCGCAGAATTGGACCGGCTCGCTGCCGAGAAAAAAAATCCGAACGCGGGGCTCGCAGCGTTCGATGCCGCCTACTTGCTGAGCCTCGCTCCGCCGCCCAACGACACGCATTTCTGGGAAACGCTCGCCCAGCGCTTCGAGTCGGCCGCACGAGCGCTGAAAGGTCCCGCACAAAAACGGCTGGCGCGCGACTCGAGCACCGCGGCCAAGGACACGGCTCGCGCGCTGTCGAGCGCCCACCCGAACCCCACCCGCGCGCCATAGGTTCGACGCCGCCAGGGCCCAGGGGCTCTGG
>DASSMT010000077.1:0-26316 GCA_035688655.1 Polyangiaceae bacterium
GAAGCAGGTATCGGGTAAAACTGTCCTCGGCCATGTCGCTCCGTCGGTTCGTTGTTTGAGTCGGCAAACCCAAACTACTGACCTTCGGGCCGGCATGGCCACCTCTCAGCTACCCACCATCAAGCGACAAGAGCCGCGGGAAACGTAGCCGACACGAGCCTACGGAGTACCGCTGAAATGCACGCGCCATAGGCGCGCATGGCTCTCCGGAGCGCATGACGCGTTCGTACTCCAGTTCACCGCCGTCTGTCGCCGGCTCCGACTCGGGCTCAGGCGCGCATTTGGCGTTCTTGGATGGTGTTCGAGGTTGCGCGTGCGCCGATGTCGCCCGTTGCCATTGTCTTCTCGATTTGCCGGCGACGTCGCCGACTGCGCGCTTCTTTGCGCGAAGCATTCAGCCAAGGACATTGCGCGCGGCGATCCGTGCGGGCGCTCGTCATTTCCTCGACTCTATATTGCGAAGAATCTAACCTCGCAGGGTGGTGGAGGCTCGGCCTGGATCGGACGTTTCAGAGAGCTTAGTGGTCGCTCCAGCGGAGGGACGAGCCGCGCCGCCTCTGAGCGAGCGAGCGGCAGCACCGAAGTCGTCCGGGACTCCGCCTGTCCGGCACCTGGCATTTCTGGACGGCGTGCGGGGCGTCGCTTGCGCTTACGTCGCGCTCCATCACTGCTTTCTCGATCTTCCGGTCACCTCTTCAACCGCACATTTCTTTCGTAACCTGTTCAGCCAAGGACACTGCGCAGTAGACGTGTTCATCGTGCTGTCCGGCTATTGCCTGATGTTGCCGATGCTGCAATCCGGCCGCAGCCTCGAGTTCTGGCCTTTCATCGCGCGACGGGCGATACGCATCTTACCGACCTACTACGCGGCGATGGCGCTGAGCCTGCTCTTCATTGGCACGATCATCGGCAAGCCCACGGGGTCGAATTGGGATACCAGCCTTCCCGTCGAAGTGAGTGACGTGGTGCGGCATCTCTTGCTGATTCATGAACTGGATCAGTCCTCGATGCTGCACATCAGCCCGCCGTTTTGGTCGATCGCCGTCGAGTGGAAGATTTATTTTCTATTTCCAGCGCTGGTCGCGCTTCGCGGGCGGTGGGGTGCCGCAGCGACGGCCCTGCTCGCACTGAGCATCGGCTACGCGGTTTGGGCGGGGATCAGCCATTGGGACGTGCTCAATCCGAGTCCCTGGGGCAGCTCGCCTTACTACGTGGGCCTCTTTGCGCTGGGGATGTGGGCCGCCGATCTGTCCGTGAGCGAGAAACGGCACAGGCTAGGCACGCCCCTCGTGCGCGCGGGCTTTGCGGGGCTGACCGCGTTGACGCTGGCCATCGTACTCGTGAACTACGCGCGCCATTGGAACTTGGTCCCGATCCAGATCTTGAGCGGCTTCGTCGGGGTGTGGGCCGCCGTGGGACTAGCGCTCGTGCGCGCGGGAACCTTGCCTCGGGTCGAGCGGTTGCTCTCGTGGCCGCCCCTCGTCTATCTGGGCAAGCGGGGCTACACGATGTACCTGATTCACGCGCCAATCGCGCAAATCGTATATCAATACGTCATTTTGCGAACGCCCTGGTCCGAGACCACGCGGGCGCTCTCGATCGGTCCCATCTTCGCGCTCGCGACGCTCGCGGTCGCGGTGCCCTTTTATCGCATCTTCGAGCGCCCGTTTCACGAGTTGAGCCGCCGTGCGTGGCGGGAAGAGAGCGCGCCCGTCACGCTCCCCGCGCGCTGAGCGACCTTCAGGCGACTTCCAGAATGCGGCCCACCGCGGGCAGAGGAGCCTTGCCGCCGAACAGACGAAGCCCGAAGCAACGCTGACCGTCGGGCTGTCCCCAGATCTCCTCTCGAGCGATGTGCTCGAGCACGACGAAGACTTGACCCGTATCTTCGTCGCGCGCCCAAGAGATGTCTTCCGGGCTTTCACCAGAGCAAACCATCACGCTGTGGTCATCCTGCAAGTGGCCTTCGACGCGAATCTTCGACATGCTCGTTTGTCTATCGATTCGTCGCGATCAGGGTCAACTTCTGGCGAAAGTTCGGTGGGAGCGTGTGGGTGAATCCCGATCTTCGCCGAGGGCGGCCGTGCCGGGGTATGCTGTTCGCGTGGTCGCCTCATCTTCCTCTCCGGCGCTGCAGCAAAATCCGTACGCCAGTGAAGCGTACTTGCATCAGCTCTTACATAAGGCCAAAGCGGCGGGTGCACGCGATGTGCATTTGAAAGTGGGCCAACCGCCAGGCGCGCGCGTGCGAGGCTCACTGGTGTTCTTTCGGCTCGACAAGATCCTTCCGGAGGACACCGAAGCGGTCGTGAGATTTCTGATCCGCGACCCGGCAATCCTGGAAAACCTGCCGGCGTTGACCGAATACGACACTTCATACGAAGTGTACGGTCTCGGGCGGTTTCGCGTGAATGTGTATCGTCAGCGCGCGTCACTGGCAGTGGTAATGCGCGTGATCCCGCATCAAGTTCCGAGCCTCGAGTCGCTGGGCGCGCCCGCGGCCTGCCGCGCCCTGGCGGACAAAGATCGCGGGCTCGTGCTGTGCGTCGGCGCCGCGGGCAACGGCAAGACCAGCACGCTCGCGGCCATGCTGGACTACATGAATCACTCCAGCGCGCGTCACATCGTGACCATCGAAGACCCGATCGAGTACATTTTCCTGGACGACAAGTGCGCGGTCAGCCAGCGTGAGATCGGCCACGACACGCCCAGCTTTGCCAGCGCGCTGCGCGCTGCGTTGCGCCAAGATCCCGACGTGATTCAAGTCGGTGAGATCCGCGATGCCGAGACCATGGAGATCGCGCTCAAGGCCGCGGAGACCGGGCACCTCGTGCTCTCCACGCTGCACACGCCGGACGTCGCGCGCACGATGAATCGCATCATCGCGCTCAGCGACACCAAGGCCGAAGATCTGCGGGAGCGACTCGGGGACGCGCTGCAGGGCATCATCGCGCAACGCTTGCTGCCGCGGGCCGACGGCCAAGGCATGGCGCTGGCCGCAGAGGTCCTGGTCTCCACGGGTTCGGTGCGTGAAACCATCAAGCGGCCATTGGGCAATCCATCCCTGAAGGAGCTGATGGAGGGCGGGCAGGCGATGTATGGAATGCAGACGTTCGAGGCGCACATCAAGGCGTTGGTCCGTGACGGCATCGTCGACCGCGAAGTCGGCCGCGCAGCGATCGGGTTTTAGCGTCCGCGCTGCGGTTCGGACAGCACGAGGGAAGTGCGCAAGAGCTGACGCACTGCGAAACTCTCGGCCAATCTGGACTCTGTAGCGGGTTGACGCTAAGACCGCCGCAGCATGTCCGACCTGAGCTCGCCCGTCCGTCACGATTGGTCCTTGAAAGAGATCCGTGAAATCCACGATCTGCCCCTGTTCGAGCTCGTCGACCGCGCCCGCGCCGTGCACCTGGCCTTCCACAAGAAGGAAGAGGTGCAACTGTGCACGCTGCTCAGCGTGAAGACCGGCGGTTGTCCAGAGGATTGCGCGTACTGTCCGCAGTCTTCCCATCACGATACCTCCGTGAAGGGCGAGGCCATGCTCAAGCTCGATGAGGTGATGAACGCCGCGCGCGCGGCCAAGGAGCACGGTGCCACGCGCTTCTGTATGGGCGCCGCCTGGCGCGAAGTGAAAGACGGCCCAGCCTTCGAGCGCGTGCTCGACATGGTGCGGGGCGTGAAGGGCCTCGGTCTGGACGCGTGCGTCACGCTCGGCATGCTGTCGGACGGCCAGGCCGCGCGCCTGAAAGAGGCCGGCCTCGACGCGTACAACCACAACCTGGATACGTCGCGCCAGCACTACAAGTCGATCATCTCGACCCGCACCTATGACGATCGGCTCAAGACGCTGAGAAACGTGCGTAAGGCGGGCATCACCGTCTGCTCGGGCGGCATCATCGGCATGGGTGAAGGCATCGACGATCGCTGCGCCATGCTGCTCGAGCTCGCGCGCCTCAGCCCGCACCCGGAGAGCGTGCCGGTGAACGCCTTGGTGCGGGTGGAAGGCACGCCGCTCGCCGCCTTGCCGCCGATCGATCCGTTGGAGCTGGTGCGCATGGTCGCCACCGCGCGCATCACCATGCCGCGCTCCAAAGTGCGTTTGAGCGCCGGTCGCAGTGAGCTTTCGCGCGAGGCGCAGCTGCTGTGCCTGTACGCCGGAGCAAACAGCATCTTCTATGGGGACAAGCTGCTCACCACGCCGAACCCGGACGCAGACGCGGACGTCGAGCTGATCCGCGCTGCCGGTCTCAGCGCGGAAGCACCTCGCGCTTAGCGCCTGGCGCGAGCTCGGTTGCGAGCCTTGGCGCGTCCGCGCGCGCCCAGCGTCACCAGGCCGAGCCCGAACGCCCACAGCGCGAGCGACCCGGTCGACGGCGCGCGGCCGCCGATGGTCGACGCGCAACAGCCTTGATCCGTCGAAGCGCACTCGCGCGAGAAGCCATGGCGCGGCACGCCGGGCGGATTGCCGGGATCGGCCGTGACGCGATCCGGGGGCAACGACGCACAGATCGCTGCCACGTCGTCTTCGTGGAGATCGGTCATGTCGACGTCGTAGCTCTGGAACATGGTCGCTTTCCACACGCCGGAGTGCGACAGCCCGAGAAAATGTCCGATCTCGTGGGTGAGCACGGCATTCAGATCGTCGTGTTGCGCGTCGGCTTCGTCCCGGCTGAGCACGAAGTTCGCGTCGTAGCTGTTGAGCTCGATGTTGGCGTCGTAGATTTCGCCGGAATCTGGGTTGAAGAAGACCGTGGTCAGCGCCAGTGTCTCGGCGCCGGTGTTTTTGTACGGCCACTCGCTGTCGTGGAACGTAATCACGTTCTGATTCGGCTGATCCTTGTTGTATTCCGGCTTGGCGCAGGCGACCGGACCGAAATCCGCAAGCGAGATGCTGGGGTGGTTGCCATCGCTGCAAACGGCATCTACCCAACGCTGAAAAGCGTTGGTCACGACCGTGTGCAGTTGATCGTAGCTGATGTCCTGACGCTTCGAGCCGTCCTGTTGCACGTCGAACGACACCACCGAGCTCTTCCACACCAGAGGCGTGCCGCCGATGTTGCAGCCAGTCTCGGGATCGATCATGCAATCCTCTTTCTTCGGATCGCAAGTGTAGGTCAGGCAGTACGCCGCGGAGTGAGCCGAGATCGCGAAGGCGATGGCAAAAGCCGCTGCGCGCGGCAGCACACGAAGAAAGCTCAACGGCGTGCTCCCAAAATCAGGGCGCGCGCTTCGGGGAACGCTTTGCCCGACAGTTGCGTGACCGCGGACGTCCCGCTGCCCAACAAGTGCGGAAGGTTGCGACTCAGTCGCAAGCGCGGCACTCCTGCGCCATCGACGGCCATCGGGTAATGGCCCTGAGCCATGGCCGTCACCAACTCCACGCCGCTTTCATCGGGCGACAGAAAGACGAGGCTGGTCTCGTGCAGTGCGAGCTCCGCCTCGCCGTGAACGATTTCACCCAGCTCGCCCACTCGCCCACCGAGCGTGCGCACCAAGGTCTCCGAGTCGCCGCTCGGACCGTGGATCGAATCGTCGATGCGTAGCCGCGAATAGGTGACGATGTGGCGCCTGCCACCCACCTCTTCCGAGCGCGAAAAACTTTCCAACGCGGTGGCCCGCGCGATGCGCGTGCTGCGGCGCACCAGCTCCGCCAAGCTCACGGCGCGTGCCGTCGTGGCGTGGGCGGCGCTTTCAAAGCCCAGCGTCGCTGCTACCGTCCCCATCAACCCCAAAGCCTGCCGACGATTCATCAGCTCGGCAACTTAGCACACGCACCGTGGGCGGCAGGGCCGGCCCGGCGCTCGGTTCGCGCCCGGCAGCGCTCGCAGCTCGTGCCCCGCAAACATCCAGGCAAGCCGTCCAATTCCAGGAGATTTGCGGATTGCTTCATTATGCCCAGGGGTGAGCTATAACAACGCCGCGCCGCGTCCAGCTCAGGCGACACCCGCCCCGCCACCCCCACATGCCATCCGCCACTGAAAGAGCAGCGTTGCTCGAACGTACAGCCCCAGGTCTCGTCGAAGAACTGAAGACCTACCTGGTCCGTCATCGCCTCGCCGTCGAGTCCATGATCAGGCCTGGTGGCCCGGAGGCTGGTCTCGAGGCAGCTGCGCGTTACGCGAAAGCATTCGATGGCTTACTGTGTTCGCTGTTCAAGGCGGCCGAGAGCACGATGGTCAAGGCCGGCTCGTGGCAGAGCGTCGGGTTGGCGGCGGTGGGCAGTTACGGCCGAAATGAGCTCGGCTATCACAGCGATCTGGACGTGCGGCTGATCTCGGCGAGCAAGCCGGAGAAGGTCCGGGCCGTGGCCGAAGCGCTCTTGTATCCGCTCTGGGACGCAGGTCTCAGCATCGGTCACCAGGTCGTCATGGCCAGCGATCTTCTGGATCTCGCCAAGAACGATCTGCCCACCGCCACGACCCTGCTCGATTGGCGGGTGCTGACCGGGGACCGCACCAGTTCCGAAAAGATGCTGACCCGCGCGTTCGAGGGCATCTTCGGTATCGGCAACATAAAAAAGTTCCTGGATCGACTCGAAATCAAGGCGCATGAGCGATCCGAGCGCTTCGGTGGCTCCGTCTATTTACTGGAGCCGGACGTCAAGAATGGCATCGGCGGGTTGCGCGATCTGGACCTCGCCCATTGGGCTGCGCGTGCCCGCTGGCGCGTGACGGATCTGTCCGAGCTCGTGCGCATCGGCGTGCTCCTGCAGCGCGAATGGCAGCAAATCGAGGCCGCTCGTGCCCTGCTCTGGCGGGTGCGCAACCTGCTTCACTTGCAGGCCGGTCGTCGCTCCGACCGCCTGAGCTTCGATCGCCAAGAATCCTTGGCCGTTGACCTCGGATACGGCCCGGGTGGGGCAGGGGTCGAGGCCTTCATGAGCGACTACTACAAGAAGGCGCGCATCATTTCGCAGGCACGCGAGCTGGTGCTGTCGCGCGCGGCGCCGCCGCCGAAGCGCCGCCCGCGCGAGACGTCCATCGGCAAGGGGCTGAAGCTGACCAACGAGCAAGTGTCGTTCGAAGACGGCGCCGCGCTCGAGCAGGAGCCGGCCCTGGCGCTGCGGCTGTACGACGAAGCCGTGCGGCGCGATCTACCCGTGTATGGGTTTGCTCGAGATTTGGTGGCGCGCGCGGTCACTTCGCCGGCATTTTGCGAACGCCTGCGGCAGAGTGAAGAAGCCGCGCGCTTGTTCGTGCGCCTGGTGACCGTGATTCAACGCACCAAGTTGCGCGACGAATCGGTGGTCAAAGATTTGCACGACGTGGGCCTGCTGGTGGCCATGATCCCCGAGTTTGCGCCGGTCGTCGGCCGCGTTCATCACGACGTGTATCACGTGTACACGGTGGACGTGCACTCGGTGGCTGCGGTCGATCGGCTGCGCGCCTTGTGCCGCGGTGAGCTCGCAGCCGAGCATCGCCTGGCCTCGCGCTTGGCCGCCGAAATTGCGCGTCCCAACGTGCTGTTCTTCGCCGCCTTGCTGCACGACATCGGCAAAGACATCGGCGGTAAAGCCCACGACGAGCGCGGTCGCGAAATGGCGCGCGGGATTTTGGAGCGGCTTGGCCTGCCCGAGAGCGACATTCGCGAAGTCGCGCAGCTGATCTGGAAGCACCTGCGCATGTATCACGTGGCCACGCGCCGCGACATCGACGACCCGCGCACGCTGGAAGCGTTTTGCGAAGAGGTCCACGGTCAAGAGGGTTTGCGCGAGCTGTACATCCTGACCATCTGCGACGTCTCCACGACCAGCCCCACCGCGCTGACCAGCTGGAAGTCGCGCGTGCTGGAGGAGCTGTACGTCAGCGCCGACCGTCAGCTGAGCACGGGCAAGGTGGAGCGCAGCGGTGAGCGCACCGAGCAAATCCGCGCCGAAGTGCGCGCTCTCTGCCCGCAACACGGCGAGCTCGAGTTCTTGAACCACTTCTTGAGCACGATGCCGGAACGTTATCTGTACAGTAACGATCCGCAGGACATCGTGCGCCACTCGCGCTTTGCGCGCCAAGCGCAGATGCAACACGTCAACGTCACGGTCATGACCACCGCGTCGCCGTACGTCGAGCTCGGCTTCATCGCCGACGATCGCCCGGGCCTCTTGGCCATGATCACCGCGACCCTGGCCGCCGCGCGCTTCAAGGTGATCAGCGCGCAGGTTTACTCTTGGGTCGATACCTTCGGTCGCACGCGCGCGCTCGACTTGTTCTGGGTGCGGGCCGGCGAGACCACCGATTCGGTCACCGGCTCGCTTTCGCGCCTGGATCGCGACTTCAACCGCCTGCTCAGCATGGAGCTCTCTCCGTCCGAACTCGTCACCGGCGGCGCAAGTCGCTCTCGGCTGTCCGACCGCCCGACGCCCAAGGTGCCGACCGAGGTCAACATCGACAACCGCTGCGCGACCGATCACTCGGTGATCGAGGTCACGACCAAGGATCAGCAGGGCCTGTTGTTCTGGCTGGCCAATACCCTGCAGCACCTCGACCTTCAGATCTCGCTCGCCAAGATCAACACCGAAGGAACGCAGGTGGCCGACGTGTTCTACGTCACGGACACGAGCGGCGCGAAAATCACCTCGCTCGAGCGCATGGAAGAGATCAAGGCGCGTATATTGTCGAACATCGCCCACCTCGAAAAGGCATCCAGTACATGAACTTTGCTTCCCTCTCGTGCCGCCTCTCGTCCCGCATCGTGTCGAAAGCTTCGACTCTTCGCTCGTGTGCGATCTTGTGCGGCGCGCTGTCGCTCGCGGCCTGCGGAGGCGCGGCGCCGAAGCCCGAAGCGCCGCCGCCCTCACTCGACGATCCGCCGCCGCCCGCGGCCAGCGAACAGAGCGCAAAGCCTTCCAGCAAGAAGGTGGAGCAAGGGATCGAAGCCATCAAGGCGCAGGATTTCGCCAAAGCCAAAGCGCTCCTGAGCGAAGCGCGCACCGAGAGTCCGAAGGATCCACAAGCTGCCTTTTATTTGGGGGTCGCGCTGGAAGGTTTGTCCGACGCGGCAGGCGCTAGTAGCGCTTACAAAGACGCCCTCACGCTGGACCCGAAGCTGACCGAGGCGAGCGTGAATCTGTCCGCGTTGCTCTTGGATCAAAAAGACGCGGCAGGCGCGCTGAGCGCGGCCGAGCTGGGCTTGAAGACGACGCCGAAACAGCCTGATTTGCTGCTCAACCGCGCCCTTTCGCTGGAGGCCTTGGGTAAGAAGGACGAGTCGCTCAAGGCCTACGGGGCCGCGGTCGCCGCGGCGCCGGACAACATCGAACTGCGCATCGCCTACGCCGAGCTGCTGACTGCCGCCAAAGACGACAAGGCCGCGCTCGAACAGCTGCGCGCGGTCTCCACTACCGACGACCCCAAGCTGCTCGAGAAATTGGCGCAGAAGTTCGGGCGGCTGCACGCCTTCGCCGATTGCGTCGCGGTGCTCGACAAAGCCATCAAAGCTTCGGACAGCGCGAACCTTCACGTGCGACGCGCGGTCTGTCGCCACGATCAGAAAGACGACGCCGGCGCGCTCGCCGACTACGAAGCCGCGCTGAAGCTCGACGAAAAGTCCGCTCCCGCACACTACTACCTCGCCAAACACGTGTGCCCGAGCGACAAGAAAAAGGCCGCTCAACACTTCAAGCGCGCCGCCGAGCTTGCCGGCAGCGACGACATCGGCAAACGCGCCGCCGACTTGGCCACCAAAGCCAAAGCCAACAAATGCGAGTGATCCGGTAGAGTCGAAGAACCCGCGGCGGGCGCGCCCGTGGGAAGTCCGCTATACTGCGCGGATGTTGGCCAGGCGACTCGCCGATCACGACGATACTCCGGTCGACGACCAAATCGTCGTGCTGCGCGGTGCAACCTGGGGCGACTACCAACGTGTACTCGAAATGCGGGGTGAGGTTTCGAGTCCGCGCGTGGCGTACCTCGAAGGGGCTCTGGAAATCATGACTCCATCGCGAGCGCACGAGGGGCTGAAGTTCAAGATCGGTCGCTTGCTGGAGGTGTGGTGTCTCGAGAATGCGATCGAATTTTCCGGCTATGGCTCCTGGACGCTCGAAGGCGGCGAACGGGATCGCGGCGTCGAGCCTGACGAGTGCTATGTGTTCGGCGACGTCCGCGAGCCCACCCGCCCAGACTTGGCGATCGAGGTCGTGTGGACCTCCGGTGGCATCGACAAGCTGGAGATTTATCGGAAGCTAGGCGTGCGCGAGGTCTGGTTTTGGCGCCGAGGTCAGCTGACGGCTGACTTACTTCGCGGCGACGCCTTCGTGGAAGCCTCTGAAAGCGCCGTCCTCTCGGGCATCGATCTCGGTGAGCTTGCGAGCTTTCTCGATCGGCCGACGGCTAGCCTGGCCATTCGCGAGTACCGCGCTGCGCTGCTCGCGCGTCGCGCCTGACGAAAAGTGTGCGGAAACAGCGCGCGCTGTGAGGTGCGCTGCTGGAGTGCGAGCGCCCCACCATCCTGATCGTTCACGTGCTCCGGTGCGAGGCTAGAGCAGCGTTTCGAGTAACTTATCGAGCTCGTCCCAAGACGCGTACTTGATGGCTAGCTCGCCTTTGCCGTCTTTGTCGCGGACTTCGACCTTGGTGCCGAGCTTGCGGCCGAGGCGCAGCTCCAAGTCGCGCGTGGACGCGGTCTTTTCTTTCTTGGCTTTGCTGCCTTCTGGCTTGCTCTTGGCGCTGCGCACGAGCGCCTCGGTCTGGCGCACGCTGAGCCGGCCGCGGATTACTTTTTCGGCCAGCGTGGCCAAAGCCGAGTCGTCCGGCGCGCCGAGCAAGGCGCGGGCGTGGCCTTCGCTGAGCTCGCCATCGATCACTTTGTCGCGCACGGCGCTGGGCAAGCGCAGCAAGCGCAGGGCATTGGCGATGGTCGAGCGGTCTTTGCCGACGCGTTGCGCGAGCGTCTCTTGGGTGTAGGAGTGCTCCTTGAGCAAGCGATCGAGCGCTTCGGCGAACTCGATCGGGTCGAGATCTTCACGTTGGACGTTCTCGATCAGCGCGAGCTCGTAGGCGTCCTTGGCCGAGACGTCGTGGACGACGACCAGCACTTCACGCAGGTTGGCGCGCTGCGCCGCGCGCCAGCGACGCTCACCGGCGATGATCTCGAAGTCGTCCGCGCCCGGGCGACGGCGCACGATCAGCGGTTCGAGCAAGCCGTGGATGCGCAGCGATTGCGCCAGCTCTTCGATGCGTTCGTTGTCGAAGTGCTGTCGGGGTTGCCCCTTCTGGGGCACGATCTTGTCGAGCGGGCAGCTGAACACGTTGCCCTCGTACTTGGCGCTGGCCGCGGCGGGCCTTTCCGCGGTCACGGGCACGCGCGCGGGCATCAACGCATCGAGGCCGCGCCCCAAGCCGCGAAATGGCTTCTTGGGCGGTTCGTTCATGCGCTCGGACTTTCGATCACGGCGGACGGCCCCTCGATCAGCTCACGCGCCAAGCTCAGATAACCCTGTGCGCCCTTGCTACCCACGTCGTAGAGCAGCGCGGGCAGGCCGTGTGAGGGCGCTTCGCTCAAGCGCACGTTGCGCGGGATGATCGACTTGAACACGCGAAAGTGCTTGTTCACTTCATCCGCGACCTGATGCGCCAGGCGATTTCTCGGATCCCACATCGTGAGCACGATGCCTTCGACCGTGAGCTCCGGGTTCAACGAGGCCTTCACGCGATCGATCGTGGCCATCAAGTACGTGATGCCCTCGAGCGCGTAGTATTCTGGTTGAAGCGGGACGATCACGCGGTGCGCTGCGACCAGCACGTTCAACGTCAAAACGCCGAGCGAAGGCGGCGAATCGATGATGATGTAGTCGTACTTCTCGACGTCGCTGCCCTGCAGGATCTCGCGCAGGTGCGTGCCGCGCTGGGTGGTTTCGAACAGCTCGTACTCGACGGCCGTCAGATCTTGCGTGGCCGGCGCCAGGTCCAGCGTCGGGATACCCGTCGTGCGGATCACGTCGCAGAGCCTCGCGTTACCGATCAGGGCGTCGTAGATCGTCTTTTCCGCGGTGCCCGGCGGCGCGCCCACGCCGCTCGAGGCGTTGCCTTGCGGGTCCAGATCCACGAGTAGCGTTGGGCGCTCGGCGGCAGCCAAGCTGGCAGCGAGGTTGACGGCGGTCGTGGTCTTGCCGACGCCGCCCTTTTGGTTGGCGATGGCGATGATCTGCTGGCGCTGAGTCATGGTGTGCGAACGGCGGGGGAGGCGGAGCTCCGGGAGCAGCTTGCCCCGCCAGTGTGCCTCTTATCGAAATATCGCGCGCGGGCCGCGTTTTTTTGGAGCTGTGAGCAACGTAGCGTACTCTGTGTGTAGATGTAGGTGTGAGTAGTCAAAAGTGAGTCGGAAGCCAACCCCCCACACGAACCAGTTCGCAGCGCGCATGCAGCTCGCGCTCAGTCCCCGCGTAGCCGGGTCTGAGCAGCGCCGCAATGCCGCCCGCGAGCGAATCCTGCGTGCCGGATTTTGGTGCTCGCCCTGCGATCGACCGCTCGCCCGCGTTGTCCCGCTTTACCCCGCCGCGTCGAACGGCGGGCTCCAATTCTGAACCCCCGAGGAGACCTCTCAAGCATGGCTGCCCCCAAAGACTACAGCTCCTTCGCAGAACTCGAACGCGACCTGGTGCGCCCGGAAATGCGCATTGGTTGGTCGGTCGATGAGATCGAATCCACGGGCGAGACCTTGGAGTTCGACATGGATCCCTTCGAAGCCGCGATGTGGGAAGCGGAACAAGAAGACGAAGACGACGAGTGATCCGAAGCAGCCTCAATACTTAGCTTACGCCTAAATCCCGGAAACCCCGCGGGCTGCCTCCCGCGGGGTTTTTGCTTTGTGCGCTGGTCTCTGCCGATCGGGTGAGTCCCGCGCGCACGGCGCTGCGACGAGTCAGTAGCTGAAGATCACGACGCCGTTGCCGACGCGAGTTGCTGGGGTGTTCGTTTGGGTAGCGGTGGCCCCGCCGTTGTAGGAGCCGCCACCGCCGCCGCCGAAGCCCGGGGTCACACCCGAGCCGGTGACGAACGCACCGCCCGCGCCGCCCGAATAGCCGCCGCCGCCGCCGCCCGTGAAACCAGCGGCCCCGCCGCCGCCGAACCCGCCGGCGCGACCAACGATGCATGACGTGGATGTGCCGCAGCTGCCGGGGAGCCCACCAGCCCCACCGTTGATGAAGGACATGCCTGGGGTGTACGGCGTGCCGTAGCTGCCACTGGTGTTGCCGACGCCGTTGCCCGTGAGCCCTCCGCCGCCCGTACCCGTCTGCCACCCGGACCAAGCAAAGGTGTTCCCGCCATTGCCCGCCGTACCGCCCAGGCTCACACCCCTGGAGTCGGCGGTGCCGGCCGTGCCGATCACGGCGCCCATGCCCGCGGCCACGAAATTATTCGAGCCTTCGACGTAGTACATGGCGCCGCCCCCACCGCCAGCAACCATCAGTGGGGCGTTGGTCGCTGTCGTCACGAAGGTTCCGCCGCCGCCCGACCCGGCCCCCTGTTGGGCCATATCGATCGCGTCTGCGCCCTTGCCGCCGACCAGGACCTTGAGGGTTGGCCCGCCGCTCACGGCGACGGTGCCCTTGATGCGCGCGCCGTACCCGCCGAGAGACGTGGTTGCAGTGCCACCCTGAGCGCCGTAGGCGTCAATCGTCAGCGATGTCACGCACGCCGGCACGACGAAGTTGACGATCGTGCCGGTGTAATCGATCTGCTTGGTGGCCGATGCGCAGCCGAAGTTTGCCGTCACGGTCGTCGCGGCCGTGAGCGTCACCGCGCACGTTCCCGTGCCCGTGCAGCCTCCGCCACTCCAGCCGGAGAACACACTGCCAGAACCTGCGGTGGGCGTTGCGGTGAGGGTGACCATCGTCCCGTAGTTGAGGCTTTCGCTGCAGTCCGTGCCGCAATTGATGCCCATGGGCGCAGAGGTCACCGTTCCGGTCCCGGCGCCGGCCTTGGTCACGGTCAAGGTCTGCGTGCTCAGCGCGAAGGTCGCGGTCAGCGTCACCACGTCGTTCACGGTGGTCGTGCACGTGCCGGTGCCAGTGCATGCAGCCAAGGACCAGCCGATGAACAGCGAGCCGGCAGCGGGCGTCGCGCTGAGCTGAACCGTGGTCCCGGGGGTGAGCACGACGGAGCAGGTCGTGCCGCAATCGATGCCGTCAGGAACTGACTTGACGACACCCGAGCCATTGCCAGCCAGAGTGATGGTCAGTTTGGCCCGAGCCGCGAACGTTGCCTTGACCACCGTTGCGTCCGCGATGGTCGTCTTACACGGTCCGGTGCCGGAGCAACCGCCGCCCGACCAACCATTGAAGGTCGACTTCGCGTCCGGGGTCGCAGTCAAGGTGACGACCGACCCTTGCTCGAACTCCGCGCTGCACGACGTGCCGCAATCGATCGAGGAATCGTCCGAAGTGACCACGCCGCTGCCGTCACCCGCGAGGACGACCGACAACGTTCCGGAGCCGCTGCCTCCCGCGCCAGCGGAGTTGTCGCCCGCGCTGCCGGCCTCGCCGGCACTTCCCGCCTCACCACTGGCGCCGCCGGCCGAGCTCGGTCGGCCCCCGGAGCCCGTTTTGCCGCCGGCTGCCGAGCCAGCTTTGCCGAGCGAGCCACCAGCAGAGTCCGTGCCGTCGCCGCCGGTGCCCGCCAATGAGCCTTCGTCGTAGTAGCCGCGGTCGACCTTGGCACAGGCCACTGCAATTACGAACATGACGGCCAGGAAGGCGATGCGCCTCGGAGCGAGTGAGCTAAACCAAGTCATGAATTCTCCTCGAAGTTCCGCTTCGGGGTTGAGCAAGTCACGTGGCGAGCGAACTCTGCCGCAGGGTCGCTCGCGCTAGAATCAATAGCCAAAGTCTCGCGCGGGTTTGGCCGCCGGCGGTTTGGCCGGAGCCGCGACTGCGGCCGCCGGCTTGGCGGGTGCGGGTGGAGGCTTGGCAGCGGCGGGCTTGGGGGTGGGCTGCGGCGGCTTTACGGGCGCTGCCAAGCTCGCGGGGTCGGCTTCCGTGGTTTTGGCCGACGGGGTGACCGAGGGCTCGGCCGGCTGCGCCGAAGGAGCGACGATCGGCACATCGACGGCCGGAGCGGTCGGCGTTTCCTGCGCCACGACCGGCACGGGCGGGCTCGGCGCGACGGTCGCGGAATCCTCCGCTTTGATCGAGTGAGGGGTGGCGACCGCCGGAGATTGAGACCCGAACTTCTGGTACGCGGCGAATGCGCCGCCTGCGACCAGCAACACCGCGAAGCCCGCGATCGCGTACGCGGGTGCGTTCGAGTGCTTGGGAATGTCATTCTGCGATGCGGTCCAGGTGTTGCCCGTGGGTAGGCCGGGCGTGGCAGGGCCCCCGACGCCGGGGCTGCCGGCAGTTGGGCCGCCCAGCACCGGGGCAGCAACCACCGGGAGCACCGCAGTGACTTGGGGATCGCCGCCTTCGGCGGTGCCGAACTGCGCGTCGAGCGCGCGGATCATCTCGTCAGCGGACTGGAAGCGGGCGGCGAGGTCGCGCGCCATGGCCTTCTCGACGAATGCGATCAGGCGCGGATCGAGCGCCGGTGCGACTTGCGACAGAGGGCGAGGGTTGGACAGCACGATCTTGAACAGGAGCTCGTTGAACGTGTCGCCGTCGAAAGGCACGAAGCCCGCCAAGGCCTCGTACAAGATCACGCCCAGCGCATACACGTCACTCCGGCCGTCGATGCCTTGCGCGCCTTGGGCTTGCTCGGGCGACATGTAATAGGGCGTGCCCATGACCGCGCCCGTGCGGGTCATGCCCATATCGCCGCCCAGCGCGTTGAACTTGGAGATGCCGAAGTCGATGATCTTCGCGAAATCCGCGCGACCGGCTTTCTCGCGCAGAATGAAGACATTGTCCGGCTTGAGATCGCGATGAACGATGTTCGCCAAGTGCGCTGCGTGCAGGCCGATCAAGACCTGGCGTGCGATCGCCAGTACGTCTCTCGGGTTCATGCGACCGCGGGACATGCGCGCGCCCAGGGTCTCGCCGTCGAGGTACTCCATGACCATGAAGCGATCGCCGTTGGCGAGCGAGCCGAGGTCGAGCACCTCCAAGATGTGGTCGCTGCCGATGCAACCGGCGGCTTGCGCTTCACGCTCGAAACGCCGCACGGTCTCTTCCGAGACGCTGTGAGCGTGCAGCACTTTGATGGCGACGCGCCGTTTGATGAAAGTGTTCTCACCCTCGTAGACCGAGCCCATCCCGCCTTCGCCGATCAGGCGAATGATCCGGTACTTGTTCTCGATGATTTGGCCGGCCTCGAGCATCGAATATTGCCCACCAGTATATAGGGGGAGGCCGCTAGAGATCTATCGCCATTCCGGCGCCCGCCCGTTTTGGCGAGCAGCGGGCGTTTGTTAATGCTCGGCTCGCTCGCCTTGTGCCTCGACCCGCGTCAACCGCGCGCGCTTCCTTTACGCCTACAAGCCCGCCGCTTTGCTGCGCGCTCGAGATAGCGACAATGTAAGCTTTGGCGGGACTGGAACTCGGTTGCCGGGCGGGTTAGCCTCCGTGCTCGATGGCGCATCTCTTTCATCGCGTACGTCGAGCCGGACGTCTATGTGGAGCCGGTCGAGGTCACTTCATTCTGTGTGGCGCGCTTCTCGGCGCGGGCACTTTCTGCGCTCCAGCGCATTCGCTTGCCGTGTCGGATGGCGATCGCGCGGGCGCGCGCGCGCTCGCCAATCAGGGCGCTGACGCATTCGATCAGGGCAAGTGGGCCGACGCGGTGGAGCTCTTCACTCGCGCCGAGGCGCTCGTTCACTCGCCGATTCACCTGTCGTACATTGCGCGCGCTCAGCTGAAGCTCGGGCACTGGGTCGAAGCTTACGAGCTCTTCAACCGGATCGCTCGCGAGCCGCTGGAGCAACCCGTGTCGACCGCCGCCAGCAATGCCGTCGCCGACGCGAAGCGGCAATTGTCCACGCTCGACACGCAACTGCCGTACATCATCCTGACCGTCAAAGGCTCGGACACCCAAGGCGTGACGGTCACCATGGATGACGCCCCCGTGCCCAGCGCGCTGGTCGGCGTGCTCCACCCGGTAAACCCCGGGCCGCACAAGTTTCGCGCGACGAGCGCGACGCAAGCGAGCCCGGAACAGACCCTCGAAGTCAAAGCGGGCACGCGTGAGACCATCGAGCTCGTCCTTGCGCCCGTCGCGGGAGCCGCGGCTCCGGTCGCAGCGGGCGCCGCGGTCGCGACTCAGCCGAACCCGCCTCCGGCGCCGTCCCAGGCACCGCTCGCGCAAGAACCAGAGCCGTCCGGGCGCAGCTCCACGGCCTCCGCGATGCGCATCGGGGGGTACGTCGGGCTCGGGGTGGGCGTGGTGGGGGTCGGATTGGGCACGGTGTTTTTGCTGTCGGCCAACAGCAAACAAAAAGACGCCGACGCCGCCTTTGCGGCCTGCGGCGGAAAGGCCTGTTCGGGGCCGGATCGCGCCAAGGTCGACTCGCTCGATAGTGACGTGGCCACGAGCAAGACGCTGTCTTTGACCAGCTTCATCGTCGGGGGCGTGGGGGTAGCCACCGGTGTCACCTTGCTGGTGCTGAGCGGGAAGCAAAAATCGGAGCCGACGGCGCAGCTGGCACCCCGGGTCCAGCCGTGGATCGGCTACCGCTCGCTGGGTCTGAGCGGAACCTTCTGACCTGACTGATCTGTCAGCAGGGCGGGACGAGCCGTCGCGTAGCCGCTGCAAAGCCGACGAAGCCCCGGCGGAGCCTGCGATTCAGGGGGCCCCAAAAGTGAGCGCAAGTGCGCACAAGAACAGGGACAGTGAAACAAACATCAAACCCTCCTTGACCTAGATCCCCCGGCATGTAACGTCACGCCCTCTTACGATGCAGGTCAACGTTCAACGGCTCAGTCCCGTATTGGTCGAGTTCGATGTGGAGATCGCGGTCGATCGCGTCAAAAGCGAGGTCGAAAAAGCCTACACATCGGTCGCAAAAACCGCCCGCGTGAGCGGGTTCCGCCCTGGTCGCGCGCCGCGCAAGGTGCTCGCCCATCTATTTGGGCCGCGCATCGCTGCGGACGTCGCGCAGCGGCTGGTCGACGAGACCTACCCGCAGGCGATCAGCGAACAGAAGCTGCAGCCGGTGACGGACCCAGCGATCGAACCGCGCCGTTTGGAAGAGGGCAAGGCCTTTGGTTACAAGGCCCGGGTAGAGGTGCTGCCCGTGATCGAGAACGTCAAGTACGACGGCCTCGAGGCCACGCGTGCCAAGGTCGAGGTGAGCCCCGAGCAGATCACCGAGCGCTTGGACCAACTCCGCCGCTCGCACTCCACGTTGGAGCCGCCGAAGGCTTCCCGCCCGGCCCAGAAGGGTGACGTGGTAACGATCGACTTCACGCTTTCGGCCGACGGCAAGGTGATCGACGACGCCGGCGCGACCGACTTCCAGTCCGAGCTCGGCGGCGGGCAACTGCTGCCCGAGATTGAGGCGGCGCTGCTGGGCAAGAACGTGGGCGATCAGGCAGAAGCCAAGATCGACATGCCGGCTCAGCACCCGCATCCGAAGTTGGCTGGCAAATCCGCGGTGTTCGCGCTCACCTTGAAGGATCTGAAAGAGCGCGTCCTGCCCGAAGCCGACGACGAGTTCGCCAAGGACGTGGGTGACTTCGAAACCCTCGAGGCGCTGAAGAAGGACATCAGCGGAACCCTCGAGAAGCACTCGAAAGAAGAATCGGACAACAAGCTCGCCGAGCAGCTCGTGATCGAGCTGGTGAAGGCGAATCCGGTTCCGGTCCCGCCGTCGCTGGTCGAGCGGCAGATGCGGGTGACCGAGCAGGAAATCTTGCAGCGCGCGCGCAGCCAGGGGCAGAAGGCCACTGGCGTGGGTGACGAGCTGCGCGGGCAGATTCAGCAAGACAGCGAAGTCAAGGTGCGCGCCGGGCTCCTGATGGCGGAGATCGCCAAAGCCGAGGGCATCCAGATCGGCGACGCCGAGCTGGAAGAGGGCCTGAAGGAGCTCGCCGAGCAGACCGGAAAGAACGTTGCCAAGCTGCGCGTCGAGTACCGCGACCAGAAGAAGCGCGAAATGCTCATTGGCATGATTTTGGAAAACAAGGTCCTGGACATCATCGAGGCGAAGGCCAAGATCAGTGAAGCCTGATCCGTCCGCTGATCGAGCTGAACCTTTGCCCCCACGCCGAGGAGGATTGAATGTCGAAGCGTCCTGAAACCCGTGCCCAAGCCCTCGACATTCTCGAGCGCTACCAAGATGCTCCCCGAAACAACGTGATCTACCCGCACGTCGTGGAAACGACGCACCGCGGTGAGCGCACCTGGGACATCTTCAGCCGTCTGCTCAAGGACCGCATCGTGTTCTTGGGCAGCGCCGTGGACGATGACGTCGCCAACATCATCATCGCTCAGTTCCTGTTCTTGGAGAGCGAGGACCCGGACAAGGACATTCAGCTCTACGTGAACTCACCCGGGGGCGTGGTGACGGCCGGGCTCGCCATCTACGACACCATGCAGTATGTGCGCTGTTCGGTGAGCACGATCTGCGTCGGACAAGCGGCCAGCATGGGCGCCGTGCTGCTCGGCGCCGGGACCAAGGGCCGTCGCTTCGCGCTGCCCCATTCCCGGATCATGATCCACCAACCGCTGGGCGGCGCGCGTGGTCAGGCGACCGACATCGAAATCCAGGCTCGCGAGATTCGTCACGTCAAGGACGTCATCACCGACATCTTGCAACGGTCGACCGGCAAGAACCGAGAAGACATCGCCCGCGATATCGAGCGCGATTTCTATATGAGCGGCGTTCAGGCCAAAGAATACGGCCTAATCGACGAAATCTTCGAGCCCAAGAAGAAGGCCACGTGAGTACCGCCTGGTCTCCGGGCCGCTCAATCGGAGCTCGGGGGCTTAGTTTCTCGGCGCTCTGTGCCGCAGCTGTAGACAATGCTTCGAGACGTTTGGCGTTTGTCCCTGGCACTGCTTGCGGGCAAGCGGCACTCGTCTTACAATTTGACGGCAATTCGACGGAAACTCCGATCCCAGTAGGGCGCTTCCGAGGGTAAATCGTGGAGAGAAGGCGCGACGAATCGAACGGTAACTTGTGCTGCTCCTTCTGTGGCAAATCGCAGAAGGAAGTGAAGAAGCTCATCGCAGGCCCAACGGTCTACATCTGCGATGAGTGCATCGCCCTCTGCAACGACATCATTGCCGAAGAGGTGGAGAAGGACGAGCCGTCGACTGGCTCGGACCCGATGCCCAAGCCCTCCGAGATCAAAGCGATCTTGGACGACTACGTGGTCGGTCAGGAGCGAGCGAAGAAGACGCTCGCCGTGGCCGTACACAATCACTACAAGCGCATCGACACCAAAATCTCTTCCGAGGACGTCGAGCTCGGTAAGAGCAACATCCTGCTCTTGGGTCCGACCGGTAGCGGTAAGACGCTCCTGGCCCAGACGCTGGCCAAGATCCTCAAGGTCCCGTTCGCAATCGCGGACGCCACGACTTTGACCGAGGCCGGCTACGTGGGCGAGGACGTCGAGAACATCATCGTTCAGCTGCTGCAGAACGCTGACCACGACGTCGAGCGCGCCCAGCGTGGCATCGTCTACATCGACGAAATCGATAAAATCAGCCGCAAGAGCGATAACCCCTCGATCACCCGGGACGTCTCGGGTGAAGGCGTTCAACAAGCGCTGCTGAAGATCATCGAAGGCACGATCGCCAACGTGCCGCCCAAAGGCGGTCGCAAGCACCCGCAGCAGGATTTCTTGCAGGTGGATACCAGCAACATCCTGTTCATCTGCGGCGGCGCGTTCGTCGGTCTCGACCAGATCGTGCAGCGCCGCTTGGGCCAATCGCGGCTCGGCTTCGGCGCGGACGTGAAGAGCAAGCGAGAGCTCAAGCTGGGCGAGCTGCTCGCTCACGTGCAGCCGGAGGACTTGCTGAAGTTCGGCTTGATCCCGGAGTTCATCGGCCGCCTGCCGGTGATCGCCACGCTGCACGAGCTGACAGAGGATGCGCTGATCGACATCCTGACCAAACCCAAGAACAGCCTGGTGAAGCAGTTTCAGAAGCTGTTCGAGATGGACGGCGTGAAGCTCAAGTTCACCAAGGGCGCGCTGCAAGCGATCGCCCGCAAAGCGCTGGTTCGCGAGAGCGGCGCGCGCGGTCTGCGCGCCATCCTGGAAGAGGCCATGCTCGACATCATGTACGAGGTCCCCTCGAAGCAAGGCATCAAAGAGGTGGTGGTCAACGAAGACGCCATCACCAACGGCGATGCCCCGCTCATCGTCTATCACAAGGAAGCCGGCGTCGGCTGACCCGGCATCCCCGCACACGCGCAACAAGATAGTCGAGCGCTCGGTCTCGTCGGGGCTGGGCGCTCGACGCGTAGCCGCAGCAGGCTTCGCCGGCGGCCCTGGAAAAGTTGATGTTTTTCAAGAACGACCCCAACGATCGTAGTGCTGCGCCCCGGCGCACCGTGCCCGCGTTGCCCCTGCGCGACATCATCGTGTTCCCGCACATGGTGTCGCAACTTTTCGTGGGACGCGAGAAGAGCATCGCTGCGCTCGATGAGGCGATGGCGCACGACAAAGAAATCTTCTTGGCGGCGCAAAAGAGCGCCAAGACCAACGAGCCCACGCCGGACGACATCTACGCGGTCGGCACGGTCGGCACGATCGTGCAGCTTCTCCGGCTCGCAGACGGCACGGTCAAGGTCTTGGTCGAAGGGCGTCAGCGCGCGCGGGTCAAGCGCTACAACGATTCGAGTGATTTCTTCAGCGTCGAGATCGAGGAAATTCCCGAAGCTGGCACGGCGGACGTCGAAGTCGAGGCGCTGATCCGCAGCGTGCAGAGCACGTTCGAGGTCTACGTCAAGCTGAACAAGAAGGTTCAGCCGGAAGTCTTGATGAGCGTCCAGAGCATCGACGATGCCTCGAAGCTCTCGGACACGATCGCCGCGAATCTGCCGACGATCAAGCTCGCTGATCGCCAGGGGCTCTTGGAAATGGAAGAGGCGAAGAAACGCCTCGAGCGCCTGTACGAGTTGATGCAGGCCGAGATCGAGATCCTGCAGGTCGAAAAGAAGATCCGCTCCCGCGTCAAGAAGCAGATGGAGAAGACGCAGAAGGAGTACTACCTCAACGAGCAGATGCAGGCCATCCAGAAGGAGCTGGGCGGCGGCGAGCGCGATGAGTTCAAGAGCGAGATCCAGGAGATCGAAGAGAAGCTCAAGACCAAGAAGCTCAGCGAGGAAGCGCAGGGCAAGGTCAAGAAAGAGCTCAAGAAGCTGAAGATGATGCACCCGACCAGCGCGGAAGCGACGGTCGTGCGCAACTACGTGGACTGGATCTTGACGCTCCCTTGGTCGGACAAGACCGAAGAGCGCTTCGACATCACGGAAGCCGAGAAGATCCTGGATGAGGATCACTACGGCCTGAAGAAGCCGAAAGAGCGCATCGTCGAGTACCTTGCGGTGCAAGCGCTGACCAAGAGCCTGAAGGGGCCGATCTTGTGCTTCGTCGGTCCGCCCGGCGTCGGCAAGACCAGCATTGCGCGCAGCATCGCGCGGGCCACGGGCCGCAAGTTCGTTCGGCTTTCGCTGGGCGGCGTTCGTGACGAAGCCGAAATCCGTGGCCATCGCCGCACGTACATCGGTGCATTGCCCGGCAAGATCATCCAGAACCTGAAGAAGGTGGGCTCCAACAACCCCGTGTTCTTGCTCGACGAAATCGACAAGATGAGCACGGATTTCCGCGGCGATCCGGCGGCGGCTCTGCTGGAGGTGCTGGACCCCGAGCAGAACAAGACCTTCAACGATCACTACCTGGACCTGGATTACGATCTGTCGGACGTGATGTTCATCACCACCGCGAATACCTTGAGCGGTATTCCCATCCCGCTCCAGGACCGCATGGAGATCATTCAGCTCACGAGCTACACCGAGTTCGAAAAGCTGAACATCGCGCAAAAGTACCTGATCCCGCGCCAGAAGAAGGAATGCGGGCTGGATGACGTGCCGGTCGAGTTCACGGAGAACGCGGTGCGTACCGTGATCCACCACTACACGCGCGAAGCGGGCGTGCGCTCGCTCGAGCGCGAGCTGGCCGCCGTGTGCCGTAAAGTCGCGCTCAAGGTCGTCAAAGAAGGCAAGGAGCAGAAGCTCGAGATCCGCGGCGCCGACGTGCCGACCTATCTGGGCGTGCCCAAGTTCAGGCTCGGCAAGAAGGAAGAGCTCGACGCCATTGGCCTCACGCACGGCCTGAGCGTGTCGGATCACGGTGGCGACATCCTCGACTGTGAGGTGAGCGTGGTTGCCGGCAAAGGCAAGCTGGTGATCACCGGCCTGCTCGAAAAGGGCATGGAAGAGAGCGCCCAAGCCGCGATGAGCTACATTCGCTCGCGCAGCACGATCCTCAAGCTCGACCCCGATTTTTATCAAAAGGTCGACGTGCACGTGCACTTCCCGGACTTCGTGCGCAAGGATGGCCCGAGCGCGGGCGTGACCATGGCCACCAGCATTGCCAGCGCGCTCACGCGCGTGCCGGTGCGCAATGAAGTGGCGATGACGGGCGAGATCACGCTGCGCGGTCGCGTAATGCCGATCGGCGGGCTGAAAGAGAAGATCTTGGCCGCGCACCGCAACGGCATCACGACCGTCTTGGTGCCCAAAGAGAACCGCAAGGATCTGCGCGAGATCCCGCGCCGCGTGCTCAAGACGCTGCGCGTGGTCCTGGTCGAGCACATGGATGACGTCCTGCGCGAGGCCATGGTGTTCCCCGAGCCGGATACGTTGTTCGGGCCGCGCCGCTCGCTGATCGAATACCGCAACGGTGAGCTGATCGAAGAAGACGCCCCCGCGTCCTCGACCTCCCGCACCGTGCTTCCCGGCGAAGCCCCCGGCGAGCAACCAGGCCTCAGCTGAGCGCCCCGCTCGCGCTGCGCGGGCAGCGTGCGCTCCACGCGGCCAGGCTCGGAATAAGCCCACAGCCGAAGAGGAGCGTGCGCTCCGCGCACGCGACTAAGACAGTGGCACCCCGCCTACGTCGCGGGGGGGGATGACGCCAGCAGGGTGCCGCGCGCAGCAGTATCACACCCAGGGGTTATTTGTGAAGCGCGTCGCACGTCGCAACCGCGAACGTTCGCGAAAAACGCGTTAGGCCCGCGCAAACCAGGCAAACGAGCCGCCAGTTCGGCATCGTTAAAGCGGCGCGGGGCGCGCCAGCACACGAAGCGTAACCCGACCGCGCAACGAGACCGATATCGCCCGTTTGGACACAATGACGGCGCTGAGCGTGTTTAGTGTGTCCGAAACGCACACGGCGCGCGCCGGCGATTCCAGTTGGGATACAAACAGAAATTCGAGAACGTGAGCGAGCGTGATCCTTTCATTCGTGGGTTGAGTTACTGTTCGGACTCCGTCTCATGTTCAAAGTTCGCACTCAGCCGCCCGTGTTCGTCGCACCTGGCTCTGGTAGCGCGCACATGGTCAAGTGTGCCCCGCGGCTGATGCACCACGCGGAGGGCGTCCCTTGAGTGAAGTGCCTACCAATACGCGAGCGCCGGTGGTTCGTCTCGGTCGGTACCGCCTGCTGCTGGAACTCGGCCAAGGCGGGATGGCCCGCGTGTTCGTCGCTGTTTCGTCGGGCCTCGCCGGCTTCAACAAGCTGGTCGTACTGAAAGTGATGCGCGACGAGCTGCGTGAGAACCAGAGCTCGCTCGACATGTTCTTGGCAGAGGCGCGCTTGGCGGCGCGCATGAATCACCCGAACATCGTGCAGACTTTGGAAGTGGGCGAGGACACGGGTCGCTACTTCATCTGCATGGAGTACTTGGAAGGGCAGACGCTCGGTCGACTGTTGAAGAAGACGATCGACGCGCCCTTGCCCTTGGCCGCGCGTCTGGAGCTGATCTGTCAGGTGCTCGAAGCCCTGATCTACATGCACAACTTCACTGACCCGGACGGCACTCCGCTGTCCCTCGTGCACCGCGACATCAGCCCGAACAACATCTTCGTCACCTTCGACGGCAGCGCCAAGGTCTTGGACTTCGGCGTGGCAAAGGCCGTGGGCGTGAGTCACGCCACTGAGGCCGGTATGTTCAAGGGCAAGCTCGGCTACGCAGCCCCCGAGCAAATCTTGGGCAACAGCGAGCAGCGCTCGGATGTGTTTGCAGTCGGCATCTTGCTTTGGGAGCTCTTGGCGTATCAGCGCTTGTCGCAAGATCGCACGCAGCAGGAGATCGTGCAGGGGCGCATGGCTGGCCTCGACCCGGAGCTGATGAAGCAAGCTCCGGGCGTCCCGGTCGAACTGCTGCAAATCTGCACTCGGGCATCCGCCAAGGAGGTCAACGACCGCTATGCGTCGGCGGCGGAGATGCGCGACGCACTGCGCGCCTATATCCGCGCCAACGATTTGGAATGCTCCAACGAGCAGCTGCGCGCGGTGCTGGACCAGCTCTATGCCAGCGAACGCATCGAGATCCGGCGTTTGGTAGACCAGCGCATGAAGCAGGCCAGTCTGGACGAGGACCACCCGGCGTTCGGGGCAGAGTTCATCCCGGCGGCGCCCGTGCTCGGGGGCAGTGGCAGCGCGACGCTCACCGGCAACGCGGCCACCTATGTGCTGCCAGCCACGCCTCCGAACAAGAACAAGTGGCTCGCGGCTCTGGTCGGGGTTGCACTGGTCGCGGGCATTGCGGGGCGTTGGTTGAGCAACTCGGATCGACCGGCAGCCTCCGCGCCGGCGAGTCCCGCCGCGATCTCGAACGAAGCTCCGGAACCGCGCCCGGTGAGCCCTCCTCCCAAGTTAGTCACGGTCAAGATTGCGGCTTCGCCGTCCGACACGGAGATCCTGCTCGATGGCGCAAAGCTGGATGAAAATCCATTCGTTGGGCAATTTCCCAAGGATGCGACCCTGCATCGGCTCGAGCTGCGCTGCGTCGGGCGCGTTCCCGAAGCGCGCATGATTCGCCTGGATCAAGATCTCGATCTGCTGGTCGCCTTGCCCGTGGACAAGGCGTACGCCGCCCGGGGCGGCGGTGCAGCCCCGGCCAGCGCATTGTCGAAGTCTGCTGCCAAGCGCGGGCCAGAGGTCGCGCAGTCGGCGAGCGCAACGCCGAGCGCGGCCACGGTCCCCACGCCTCGTCGAGAATCGGCAGCTCCCGCGCGGCCAATCGACGACGCGGATCCGTACGCCAACAAGTGAGCGGAAGGGCGGAGCGCTCTGCTGCAGGCTCTTGTCGCTTGATGGTGGGTAGCTGAGAGGTGGCCATGCCGGCCCGAAGGTCAGTAGTTTGGGTTTGCCGACTCAAACAACGAACCGACGGAGCGACATGGCCGAGGACAGTTTTACCCGATACCTGCTTCTTCCGG
>DASSMT010000098.1:0-3354 GCA_035688655.1 Polyangiaceae bacterium
CTCGAGGAATGCCAAGTCGTGAACCTCACGGTTGACGACCTGCAAGGTGGTTGCCCCGCCGTGGCACGCCTCGCATGCGATGTCGTACACATCCCGGCCGCGCTTTTGGGCCGGTGTGAGACTCATGAACTTCTCGGGCGGCACGATGTCCTCCACCGGCACGCCGTGCTCGAGCTGCTTGGCCACCAATTTGGCGCGCGCCGAGGTGAACTGATCTTTTTGGAAGTCGGCGATGGCGTCGAGATCTTTTTTGGCGACCTTTTTGCCTTGGCTGTGGGCGATGATCGCGCCTTGCGCTTGCTCCTGCAGCGTGCCCTTGCGCCCGTCGTATTGATACGGAGCGGTGATCGCCGAATTGAACACGGTGGGCACCGCGCGCCACACGGACACGGTGCGGTCGGGCGGCGTCACCACGTTGCCGTCGAAATCGATCAAATCCATGTTGTCGGGCAGATCGATCACCACCCGCACGAGGCCCTTCTTCAAGTGCTCGTAGGTGGGCACGGCCGCGCTCGGATCGTCGGCATCAATCGGGTTGAACAGCGGATCGCTCGGGTTTTGCGCGAGCAGCTCGGTCACGTGCGCGGGCGTCAACACGGTATGATCCTCGAGCACGTGGCAGGTGGCGCAGGAGCGGCCGTTCGTGTGCTTGAATGGGGTCTGGAACAGCGCCTCGCCGTCCGGGTGCCCTTGCGATTTGAGCTCGGACTCGCTGCTCAGCGCAGCGGTCGCGCTGTCAGTCCCCGGTTCATCGACCGCACCAGCGCAACCTGCCAGCAGCACCGCCAGTGGAAAGGCGTATCGCCCGCGCAATCGTGAACTCGATCTCGAAGAAAAACCCAGCAACGAAGTGCGTACTCCAGAATACATCGTTACTCCTTGTTAGTGCCCCGCGAAGACTCGATGCCTGCACGAGAGACAATACATGCATTTTCGCAACGACGCGTGAAAACTTTCCGTGTCGAACAGCGATGTTCGCCCTGGCGTCTTACGACAGTACGTACCTGTGGACAGTTCGTTTCGAACTACGCAGTCACGACCACTTCACCCGACGCTTAGCGTGTTTCGGCTGATCGGCGCCGAACCGAGCCAGCCCCTCTCTCGAGTGCGATGACCGCCACCGCGCGGCGACGCGGCTTGACGTAATCCGCACTTCACCCCATGCAGTGTGCTCGTAAGTGACGGCGCAACTGGCAGTGAGTAGCGAATTTTCTTCGGGTGGGCGGGCGCGAGTCACACTCGCGTTGTTCTCGGTGTACGTGATCTGGGGCTCGACTTACTACGCCATGCGCGTCGCTTTGGCGACCTTGCCGCCGTTTCTCATGGCAGCGATGCGTTTCTCGCTCGCTGGACTGATCCTGTTCAGTGTTCTGCGACTGCGCCGCGTTCCCTCGCCCAAGCCGCGGGAGTGGCTCGCTGCCGGCGCCGTCGGCACGCTGCTCTTGGTGATGGGCAACGGGCTCGTCGTGCTGGCAGAACGCTCGGTCGATTCGGGCACGGCTGCGACGGTCGTCGGCACCATGCCGCTGTGGATGGCCGGCCTCGGCTGGTTTTGGGGCGAACGCCCGAAGGCGTGGGAGCTCGTCGGGCTCGCCTTCGGGTTCGCGGGCATCGTGGTGTTGAACTCGCACAATGGCGACTTGTCATTGCGCGGGGTCGACGGCGTCGCAGTCTGCGTGGCGCCCATCGCCTGGGCGGTGGGCTCGCTGTGGAGCCGCCGCTTGCCGATGCCGAGCGGCCCCATGAACAGCGCCTGCCAAATGACCCTGGCCGGCCCGTTGATGTTCCTGGTTGCGCTGGCGCGCGGCGAGCACTTGCAGGGCCCCGTGAGCAGCGAAAGTCTCGCGGCGCTCGGCTATCTGATCGTCTTCGGCTCGCTGATCGGCTTCAGCGCCTACGGCTTCTTGCTGCGCGAGACCCGCCCGCTCGTCGCCACCAGCTACGCCTACGTGAACCCGCTCGTCGCCCTCGCGATCGGCGCTGCGCTGGGCGGAGAGCAGCTCAGCCCGCGAAAGCTGAGCGCGTGCGCGCTCACCGCCGTGGGTGTGCTGGTAGTCACATTGAGTCGTCAGAGCCGCACCCTCGCCGCAACAGCGCCCGCGCGCACACGCTAGCGAGTTGAACGTGCTGGCGGGGGGATGAGCTGCCCCGAGCGTGGACCGACGCTGCGCGACCGGCCGTCCTCGCGCTCCGCGCTGCGGGCGCCCGGGGCTGCCCAAGCGCTGGCCTCCGGCCAGCGCGGTGCGCCAACGGACCACGTCGTGCCTCATCGTCCCGCCAAAACGAAGCGTGCGCGCACGCTTTGCTTTTTTCGCGAACACCCGTGCCCGGCGTGGTGAGTGCTCGTCGCGACCTCAGTGCTTGACCGAAGCCGCAGGCGCAGGTGCAGGCGCTGGAGCCGGCGCGGCAGAGCCACTCGCGCTGGCGGCAGGTGCGCTCGGTGCGCTCGGCACGATCGGCGTTCCCGGCGGCGGATTTTGCGGCGGAGTGACGACGCCACCGAGCACGGCCACTTGCCCTTGGCGCGCGTAGTCCGCGGCCTCACCGAGGACACGCGCGGCTTCCTGGGGTGCATGAAAGCCCATGCTATTTTCGGCGGCGATGAAGTCGAGACGCCACTGAGCATGTCGCTGCGCCAAGAGCGCAGCGTTGATCAGAGGTTGTGGGGTGCCTTTGGCTTTCGCGGTCTGAATGGCCTCGATCAAATCGACGATTGCAGCGCCCGCGCGTTCCATCAAATCGTAGTTGCGCTGCTGAATCGCGTCCACGCGGCTCTTCATCTCCTCTTCGGAGGCGCGATGGCAAGTCTGGCAAGCGCGATTGACGTTCAGCAGCGGGCTGCGCACCCAGTGATCGCTGATCTTGGACGCGCCCTCCCGCATGTAAGGCATGTGACAATCGGCGCACGACACGCCGCTGCGAGCGTGGATGCCCTGATTCCACAGCTCGAACTCCGGGTGCTGCGCTTTGAGCACCGGCGCGCCTGTCTCCTTGTGCAAATAGTCGAGGAAGGGCGAGCCGTCGGGGAACTTGGTTTCGTCCCAAAAGGCTTCGACTTGTTCGACCCGCAGGCCTTTGCCCCAGGGGAACGTCAGCGTCATCTTGCTCGAGCAGTAGTATTCGACGTGGCATTGGCCGCACACGAATGAGCGCATCTCGTTGCGGGTCGCGTCGCGGTTCGGATCGTAAGGAGTGTCGCGCTTGCCCGAGCGCCATTGCGTGATGCTCGGCAGCGCGGGCAGCACCGCGTCCGAAGCCGCCAGCGCCTGAATGCCGCGAATGAAACCCGGTCGGCTCACCCGCAGCGTCATCGACGTCGGTTCATGGCAATCGACGCAGCTCACCGGATGCGCG
>DASSMT010000108.1:0-32924 GCA_035688655.1 Polyangiaceae bacterium
CGTTGCCCGCGCGCAGAGTTGGATCTCGCTAAATTTTCCGAAGGCGACGGAATATCGAGCAGGAAATGCCGCCTACAATCAGGGGCTCTGCGTTGCGCCTGCGAATACGCGGGCGTTAACTACGAAGCATGGCTTCATCGGAATCGGGGCGCCCGTTGCCGACACCGCCCCCGCCGCGTCCGTCGATACCCAGCGTGCCGCATATCGATCTGGCAACGATCGTCGGACGTCGTGCGGCTGCCGACTATATGCGTTCGAACAACGGCAGCGCGCCTGCAGAGCCCGCGCACGTAGAGAGCGTTGAAGCGACAGAGGTGTTTCGGCCGGGCTCGTTCGCCCCCGAAACCGCCATCGACGAGCAGATCCAGGACCTGGAGCGCTGGGTGCAGGCGAACCTGATCCACGCTCGCAACGAGAAGGTCCGCTTCTGGGTGCTGCGCGGGCTGGCCATTTCGGGAGCGCTGCTGGCGGCGCTGATGGCCAAGCACGACAGTCCGCAGATCACGATCCTGGCCAGCGTTCTGTGCGCGCTGTGCGTGGCCGTCGACGCGGCCTGGCCTTCGAACTCGTTCCGCAATGTCCACCAGCGCGCCGTGTGTGATTTGCGTGAGTTGCAAAATACGCTCAAGCTGCGCTGGGACAAGGTGTGCCTCGCGCACCCGGATTCGTCGGCTCCCCAGCGCACGGCGCACGCGCTGGCCATGCTCGACCAAGTGCAAAGCAAACGTGAAGAAATCGGGCGCTATTTGGGGTCGGCGGAAGCGAGCCCCGGCATCCAGCGTGACTCGGCACGCATTTGAAGGCCTGCACGGCCACCGTCTAACCCTGCTATTGTCGGCGCGTGGCCGCGGTCTCAGCGCTGTATGTCTATCCCATCAAGTCGTGTCGCGGGATCCGCGTTCCAGAGTGGCCAGTGGTCGCGCGCGGGTTCGCCGCCGATCGACGCTGGATGATCGTCGATGCGCACGGCAAGTTCGTGACCCAGCGTGAGCTGCCGCAGCTGGCCTTGGTCGACGTCGCGCTCGAAACGGACCAGCTCCGGCTGAGCGCGCCTGGGCAGCCGGAACTGGTGTTACCGCTCGAGCACGAAAGGGGCGAGCCAGTGACCGTCGAAGTTTGGCGAGACCAAGCGCTGGGCATGGCGCACGCGCTCGGCAGCGTCTGGTTTTCGAACTATCTCGCCGGCCCGCACCAGCTGGTTTACATGCCCGAGCATCATCAGCGCGCCGTGAATCCAGCGCGCGCACAGCCCGGCGACATCGTTGCTTTCGCCGATGCCTATCCATTCTTGGTGATCTCCGAAGCGTCGCTGGCCGATCTCAACGCGCGGCTCGAAGTGCCGGTGGTCATGGAGCGCTTTCGCCCGAACATCGTGGTCAGCGGCAGCGAGCCGTTTGCAGAAGACGACTACGCTCGGGTAAAGATCGGGCAAATCGCCTTTCGCGGTGTCAAACGCTGCGAGCGCTGCGTGGTCACGACCATCGACCCCAGCACGGGCGAGCGCGGCAAGGAGCCGCTGCGCACGCTGGCCAAGTACCGTACCCAGGATCAAAAGGTGTGGTTCGGCATGAACCTGATCCACGATGGCGTGGGCTCGCTGCGCGTCGGCGACAGCGTTTCGCAGCTCGAGGCGACGACCACGCTCGCCGAGCGAGCGCCGTGACAGCGGCCCGCTTCACAACATGAGTTGCAAGTAAGCGACGTCGAGCCAAGTTTCGAATTTGTAACCGGCTTGCCGCAGCAAGCCCGCGGGCGCGAAGCCGAAGCTTCGATGGAGCGCGAGGCTGTGCGGCTTATCAGCTGAAATCAGGGCAATCACGGTGTGGTGACCGTGGCTGCGCGCGGCCGCGAGCAGCTCAGCGAGCAGGGCTTTGCCCAGGCCGCGGTGCAAGCGATCGTGACGGACATAGACCGAATCTTCGACGCTGAAACGGTAGCCGACGCGCGGGTGGAAAGCGGACAACGAGCCCCACGCGAGCACCTCCCCGTGCTGCTCCGCGACCAACACCGGGTGCTGCCCGCCGTGACGCTCGAACCAGGCCTGCCGCTCCGGCAGTGTGTCGGGCTCGGTCTGATAGGTGCACGTGTCGTGCAGCACGTAGTGATTGTAAATCTCGTTGATCGCGGCGCAGTCGTCGCGCAGGGCCGGGCGGATCGTGAACGGATCCGCCACGGCTCAGCTCGCCGTTTCCGGTGGCCCGCCGAGCTTCTCGAGCAATGCTTCGAGCGAGGGCGAGCTCGAAGTCTTGATCCGCAAGCTGAGCGGTTCCTTGGCCGCAGGCAAGCGCTCGATCGTCACTTGGCCACCGTAGACGCGGCCGAGCAATGCCTCGACCTCGGCTTGGGTGCTGGTGAAGGTCGCGTCGTCGTTCGGGGCGCGCAGGCGATCGGTCAGGCGCAGGCTGAGCTCATTGCTCTTGAAGCGCAATCCGAGGCCGTTTTCCTGCTCCAACAGCCGGGCCGCGTTGACCAGCCGACGCAGCGCGTCTTCCAGGCGAGCCTCCGGCGCCGGGCCGCCGCGCTTGCGGCTGTACACCAAGCCGTAGGCGCCATCGAGCGCGCCCAGGTAGTAGTCCGCAGCGTGCCCAATCAACACCACTCCGGGTCCGTCGGGCACGTGGGCATAGTCGACCACGTCGATCACGAGATCTTTGAGCACCTGCTCGCGGATGAAGCGATGAAACACGGGGACCAACGCTTCGAGCTCGAAGTGCTCGCTGGGTTCCAGATAGAGTTTGAGCTGTAGGCGTTCTGAAAGCATGGGAGTTCTCGAGTCGGAATTCTTGGCAGGGGGGCCGGGCGTGCGCGCTCGGGCTAGGGCAAGGCGCCGGCGATGCGCGTGTAGCACTGGTGGGCGGCTTCCACGAACAGCTGCGCCTCTTCGATCAGTTGGTGAGCGCCGTCCTTGGAGGTCGCGTCGCCGCGATGCTCGTAGGCGCGGAAGAAATAATGCGCGAACTTGCCGCCGGAGAACGGATCGAAGAAGAGCTTGGTGTCGTAGTAGTGCGTGCGGAATTCACTCACGATTTCGTCCACGCCTTCGCCCAAGAACGAGTTCTTTTCCCGGGTCAGCGCTTGCGCGGCCAGCACCATGGCGCTGAACGCGCGCGCCGAGGCGCTTTCGCTGCTGCCCTCATCCAAGAGCAGCTGAGCTTCGAACAACTCACGCTCGCTGTTGGCGAGCCCGACCTGCACCAGCGGCACGACCTCACCCGCGCACTCGCCGACGCCCAGATCACCGATGGTGTACTCGCGCGGGTCGCCCCAGTCGGAGTAGTAGCTGGGGTCCTGCTCGTAGCTGGGGATCACGCTCAGTTGATCGACGAGCTTGCGAATCTCCTTCTTGCCGATGCGATTCACGAAGGCTTGGAAGGTCTCGCCGTCGTGCTTCTCGGCGACGAAGCGATCGGTCAGGGTCTTGACCGCCTTGGGCACGTGTTTGGACGGGATGGCGCCGATCGCGAGCCCGTACGTGCCGGCGTTGTTCTTGTACTCCCCGCCGATCACGAGCTGGAAGTGCGGCACGCGCCGGCCGTTCACGTTGCGACTCACACCCAAGAAGCCCATGTCGGCGACGTGGTGCTGACCGCAAGAATTGGAGCAGCCACTGCACTTGATGTGCAGCTCTTGCGCGGCCGGATCGAGGTCGTTGCCGATCACTTTGAGCTGCTTGCTCAGCTCGGTCGCGAGCCCTCGCGAGGACGAGATGCCGAGCTTGCAAGTGTCCGTGCCGGGGCAGGCGACCACGTCGGTGATTTGATCGGCACCGGCGGCGCCCAGGCCTGCCTTTTTCAGCTCTTGATACAGCGCGGGCAAGTCACCGTTCGAAACCCAGCGAAACAGCATGTTTTGCTCGACGGTGGTGCGCAGCGCGACGCCCGTGAAACGGCGCGCGAGCTCGGCCATCAATCGACCCTGCGCGGGCGTGAAATCTCCCAGCGGCAAGGTCACCTTCGCGGTCGAATAGCCCGGTTGGCTTTGCGGGCGGACATTGGTCTTGCGCCAAGCCTCGAACCCTTCGCCGTGGTTGCCCGGGGCGAGCTCCGAGCCCGGCTTGAGCGGCTTCTCGTCCTGGCTGTGTAGATCGCTCAGGAACGAAGACCAGCGATCGTCGGGCCGGAGCTTCGCGCGCTCCTCGAGCACGACGCGCTTGAATTCTTCGATGCCCAGCTTCTTGACCACGAACTTGAGCCGCGCTCGGGCGCGGTTCTCACGCTCACCGAGGCGCGCGAACACGCGACCCACGGCCTGCGTGGTCGGCAAGAGCTCTTCTTCCGGCAAGAATTCGTCGAACAACACGGCCGGATAGGGCACCGCGCCCAGGCCGCCCCCGACGTAGTACTCGAAGCCGCGCTTCACTTCACCGTTCACGACGCGCGTCTTCGCGATCGCTCCGGCATCGTGGAAGCTGGTGAGGCCGCACGGCTCCGACTTGCAACCGGACAGAGCCACCTTGAATTTACGGCCGAAATCTTGAGTATCCGGGTGCCCGAGCAAGAAGAAAGCGATCGCGTCGGCGTACGGCAGCACGTCGAACGATTCCGTGCTGCACACGCCGGCGTACGGGCAAGCGGTGACGTTGCGCACCGTGTTACCGCATGCCTCGCGCGTGGTGATCCCTGCCGCGGCCAACCGCCGCATGAGATCCGGCGTGTCTTCGATGTGAATGAAATGCAGCTGGATGTCTTGGCGCGTGGTGACGTGCAGAATCTGATCCGAATACTCTTCGGCAAGCTCCGAAATGCGATCGAGCTGATCGGAGGTGAGCTTGCCGTACGGGATCTTGATGCGCTGCATGCCGGGCGCGTCCCACATGGTGACCGGGCCCTTGGTGAGCTCGCCGGACGGGAACGGCAGGGTCTGCGTCTTCTCGCCGTCGTGGCGTTGACCGTTGTCGTAGCGTTGACCGTACGTGCCGCGGCGCAGGCGCGTCTCGGCGAACAGCTTCTCTTCGACCTTACCCTTCTTGCGCAGCTCGATCTGGGTCTCGAAAATGTCGATTTCGCGCGCCCAGTCTTCGCGCACTTGGCCAGCCAGCTTCTGCTTCCAGGTCGTCGCAACGGTCATCAGGAGTCTCCGGGCCCGGCATGATAATGGAATGCTCGGGCGCTTGTGGCGGGTTATACCCGGGATTCCCGACGTGACAAGTCGGGAATCCCGGAAACGCTATTCGGTTCCGCCTGATTCACAGCACCCTGTGCACGCGGGCTGCAGCGGGGCAGCCCCCCCACCCTCTGCCGACTTTGGCCGGGCCGTGCTACACGCGCGTCACCGATGCGGTACACCCGTGCTCTCCTTCCGACACTCAAAGAGGCTCCGGCCGACGCCACCAGCAAGAGCCACATCTTTCTCCTGCGTTCCGGGTACGTGCGGCGGGTGGGCGCCGGCGTGTACAGTTTCTTGCCGCTCGGCGTGCGCGTCCTGCGCAAGATAGAGCAAATCGTGCGCTCCGAAATGGACGCCGCGGGCGCCCAAGAAGTGCTGCTTCCGGCGCTCTTGCCCGCGGACTACTTCAAAGAGACCGGGCGCTGGGAAATGTTCGGCGACACCCTGTTTCGGTTGAAGGATCGCAAGGACGCCGATTACCACCTCGGGCCGACGCACGAAGAGATCATCACCGATTTGGCTCGGCGCGAGGTGAAGAGCTACCGCGATTTGCCCAAGAACTTGTATCAGATCCAGACCAAGTTCCGCGACGAAGCGCGGCCACGCGGCGGGCTCTTGCGCTGCCGCGAATTCTCGATGAAGGACGCCTATTCGTTCGATGTGGACGAAGCCTCGGCGAAGCTCAGCTACGAGCGGATGCGCGTCGCCTATTCGAACATCTTCGATCGCATGGGCTTCGACTACCGCATGGTGAGCGCGGACTCGGGCGCGATGGGTGGCTCGGGCAGCGCGGAATTTCAGGTCCTCGTGCAGAGTGGCGAGGACGTGATCGCGGCCTGTCTGAACTGCAATTACGCCGCAAACCTGGAGGTCGCCAAGGCCCCCGCTTTGCCGCGCCGCGGCCCCCCGCCCGAAACCGTGGCTGCGCTCGAGAAGGTGCACACGCCCGGGCACGGCAAGATCGAAGCCGTCGCCAAGTTCTTGGATCAGCCGCCGGCCAATTTCCTGAAGAGCCTGCTCTACGTCGTCGGCAACGAGCTCGTGATGGTGGTGCTGCGCGGCGATCACGACGTGAACGAAGTGAAGCTGTCACGCGCGCTCGGTGTGGGTGAGGTGCACTTGGCTCAACCCGCCGACGTCGTGAAGGCGACTGGCGCCAAGGTCGGCTTCGCCGGGCCCGTGAACTTCAAGGGGCGCGTCGTGATCGACGCCGATGCGGCGAGCCTCACGGACGCCGTGACCGGCGCGAACGAGACCGACTACCACTTGGTTCACGTCCAGCACGGCCGAGATTTCCAGGCCCAGGTGGTGGAAGTGCGGCAAGTGATGGACGGCGATGTCTGCCCGAATTGCGGAGCCGCCCTCAAGCTCTACCGGGGCATCGAAGCGGGCCACATCTTCTTGCTCGGCACGCACTACACGGCGAAGATGAACGCGACGTACCTCGACATCAAGGGCGAGCACCAGACGATCGTCATGGGCTGTTACGGCATCGGCGTGTCGCGCTTGGTGGCCGCCGCGATCGAGCAGCACCACGACGAAAATGGCATCATTTGGCCGATCGCCATCGCGCCCTATCAGCTGCACTTGGTGCAGCTCGGCAGCGAGCCGGAGGTCGTGGCCGAAGTGGCTCGGCTCGAGCAAGAGCTGGAAGCCGCGGGCATCGAGGTGTTGGTCGACGACCGCGAAGAGCGTCCGGGCGTGAAGTTCAAAGACGCCGATTTGGTCGGCATTCCGCTGCGCGCGACCGTGGGCGCGCGCGGCTTGAAGAACGGGCAAATCGAGTTCAAATTGCGTACCGAGAGCGACCCGAAGAAGGTCGAGCTCTTGCCGCAAGCCGACGCCGTGCGCCTGATCACCGAGCGCGTGCGCGATCTGCTCGCGCTGACCAAGGCGAAAGCTAGCTGAGATGAGCGTCGACAAGAAGACCGTCGCCACTTCCACCGATAGCGTCCACGCGGGCGTGCCTGCCGGACGCCCGCACAACGCGCTTTCGCTGAGCATCGACGCGACGGCCACGTTCACCTTCGCGGACACCGCCGAGCTCGAACGCTACATGCGCGGGGAAGACCCGGATCCTTCCCGCGAGGAGTACGGGCGTTACGGAAATCCCACGGTTTGCGAGCTCGAGCGGCGCGTGGCGGATCTCGAGCTCGCCGAGGCGGGCGTGGCTTTTTCGAGCGGCATGGCCGCGATCGCGACCGCGGTGCTCTCGCTGGTCAAAGCCGGCGAGCACATCGTGCTGTTTCGCGACGGCTATCGCCGCACACGTCAGCTCGTGACCCAGACCTTGGCGCGCTATGGCGTCGAGCACAGCATCGTGCCGTCGGGCGATCTGGACGCGCTCGCGGGCGCCTTGAGGGACAACACGCGCTTGGTGATCGCCGAATCACCGACCAACCCGTACTTGTATTGTGTGGATTTGGCCGAGCTCGCCAAGATCGTCAAAGCGCGCGGGCGGATCAAGACGCTGGTCGACTCGACCTTCGCCACGCCGGTGAATTGCCGGCCACTGGAGTTCGGGATCGATCTGGTGGTGCACAGTGCGACCAAGTATCTCTCTGGGCACAACGACGTGCTGGGTGGCGTCGTGGTCGGGCCGCAACACCTCGTGTCGCTGCTGCGCGATGCACGCGGAGTGCTCGGCAGCGTGCTCGATCCACACGCGGCTTTCCTGATCGCACGCGGCATCAAGACCCTGGGCGTGCGCGTCGAGCGTCAAAATCACAGCGCCTTGACCTTGGCACGCCGTCTCGAAGCCGACCCGCGCATCGAACGCGTGTTTTATCCGCTGCTGGAGAGCCATCCCTCGCACGCCATTGCGCGCGCACAAATGCGCGGCGGCGGCGGCGTGGTGAGCTTCATCGTCAAGGGTGGACGCGCGGCCGCCTCGCGCTTGATCGACGCCGTGAAGATCCCCAAGATTGCCGCTTCACTGGGCGGCGTCGAATCGTTGATCGAACAACCCGCGATCATGAGCTACTCGGAGTTGTCGGCAGAGGATTTGGCGAAGATTGGCATCGACCCGGCGCTGGTGCGCATGGCGGTCGGGATCGAAGACACCGCAGACCTCGTGCGCGATCTCGAACAGGCGTTGCTCGTTTAGAACGAAGTTGCACGGCAGAGCGCGCCCTGGCGAAAACCGCCTATGCGACTCCCACCTCAACCGCGAGAGTGATGCCACACGATATCAACAGGCGGCAATTCGCGCGCGCGAAAGCGCGCGCTTGAAGCGCGGACGGCATGCGAACGGACGCGCCAACACCGCGCCAACACGCAACTGAAGACGATGATGCAACTAGGCGCAGGTGTCGCACGACCGCGGCAACTTGAACAAAAGTGATGGTTTTCGACATTCGTGTCGGATTTGCTCAGCGTTTTCGTGTCGCCCGCTTCGAGCGACCAGGCTAAGCTCGGCTTTGTTTCCGGGACAGTCAGCGCCCTGCGCACGGGCAAGTGAATGGGGAAGTAAGAGTGAGCGAGCTCAGGAGCTGGTTTCTGAGGAATGTATTGGAGGCAGCAGAGCGCCAGTTGGGTGCGCCTGCGATGGCGGGCTTGCGTGCTCGCTTGCCTCCGCGCTTGGCCGCTCACGCATCGCTCGAACGGTTGCGCGCGAGCACGGCGCTCGATTGCGTGCCGCTCGACGAAGGCGCCGAGATCTTGTTGTCCCTCGACTCACACCTCGGTGATGCCAGCGGCAAGTTGCTCGAGAGCCTCGGGATCGATCTGGCGTCGCGCGTGCTCTCTCAAGACAACAGCCTGCGGAGCGCAGGTGATCTTGCGGGCACGGTCGCTCGCTTGCAAACGTTTCTCGAGCACCCGTTCGTGGGAGTGCCACTCTCGTTCGAGCTGCGCCGCAACCCGACCGGCTTTGCATTGAGCGTCGGTGTCACGGGTCATTCACGCGCCACGCGCGCCCTGCGCCACTTGGCGCTCGGCGCGATCATCGCCGCCGAGCGCTTCGCGCGGGAGGTGGGCGCAGAGAGTCTGAAGCTCTCGGTCGAGAACCTCGCGGATCGCTCCTACATCAGCGCGCGCTATTTGGCGGCCGAAGCGAAGACCGTCGAAAAGGTACCGCCGCCATCGCGACGACCCGCAGTCGTGCGCGCGCCCGCAGCCTCGCTCAGCGCGGAGGTCGAACGCATTTTGCGAACCAGCGCCCCCGGTCCGCGGCCAGCCGAAGAAGATCCCCAGCCGCCCGAGTCGATGACGCTGCGCGTGGCGAGTGCGGTTCTGCCCGTACGCGGTCCGGCGAGTAAGCGCTAGAGCGCGCGGAGCTAGCTGCAGTCCGGCGTGATCGGACCACTTTGCACGGGATCGGAACCGCCTTTGAGCGTATCCGTGAGCGCACCGACGATGCGCACACGCCCGGCACACGCCGCGTCCGCATCGACGCTGATGTCCTTGAGCGTGAACTGCACCTGTTTCGACTCACCTTTGTTCAAATGAATCGGGAACATCGGCTCCGAGGTGGCGTCGCCGAGATCGGCCAAGAATGCGCCGGCTTCGGTCTGCAACTCGAACTTCCCGAGTGAGACTTCAGTCGAGCCGTTGGCTTCGGAACCGAGCGCGAGCTGCAACTGGAAGCTCCCGTCGAGCGAACCGCCGAACGCGCCGTCCTTCACTTGGATCGACTCGCCCGACATCAACACCGACAACGACACGATGCTCGCGCTGGGGCTGGCGCAGCCAGCGAGCAAAGCCGGTAAGACCCAAAGCGCAGACCATGATCGCATGATGGGCAACTCTAGCCGGCAATCGCCGAGGGTTCCAGTTCGGCTATGCTCCGGCGTGGTGCGCGTGGTCGTCCGTCTCTGGCTCTCGCTCTCGGTTTTGGCTCTGCTCGGCTGTGGCGGGGCGGCGCGCGATGCGCATGGCATCGACTACCCCAGCTCCGTCACTCCGGCATTGCCCGAAACGCCGCCTCAGCGACCCGCCCCGATGAGCGCGCTGCCAGCCGCGCCCGTGGCGTCGCCGCTGCCCCCGAGCAGCACACCGACCGGCCTCGGCCGCGCGGCGTTCGAAAGCGACGCGCCGATCGTTTTCGAGCGTGCCAGCCGAGCGGGCGATTGGCTCGCATTGTGTACTCCGCGCCATCGAGACAACGCCGACAGCCGATTGCCCGCGGGCGTGGGACCGCGCGGGGAGCTCCAGCGCGACAGCTTCGAGCGTTATCTGGTCACTGCGGAATCAGAGCTGCCCATCGATGGCCTGCTCGGGGCCGACGCGAGCGGGCGTTACGCGGTCCTGATGCAGCACGGTGCGCTCTTGCTCTGGGACGCGCAAAGCCGAAAGACCCTGGATTTGTCTGCGCTCGGTGCCGACGCGCGGCTCAGCGCTCAGTCATTTGCGGAACTGCGGACGGTCGCTTTCGACGAAGACTCGCGCCATCTCCTGTACGTGCGACAGCGCGAGGGCGTGAGCCGAATCGTGATCCGAAGCCTCGATGACGGCAGCGAGCGGGAGCTCGATCCCGGGCCCGGACCGATCTGGCGCGCGCGCTTCGCTCCGGGCGGTGTGTTCGTGATCGTCGAGCTGATCCGCGAGGATAGCAACAAGAACGGGCGCTTCGACTTCCCCGCCCCGCTCTTGACCCGTCCCAGGCCCTGCAGCAGCGGCCCGGGCCGCTACCACACTTGGATCGATCGCGGGGATCGCCCGTCCACCGCGCTCGTGCCGCTGAACGGTGGCGCGCCGCTGCTGGATCCGGACTTGGTCATGCCCGTCGGCGAAGCGCAGCTGCTGCGCGACGCGAGCGGCGCGCTGCTCCTCGCGCGCGCAGGCAAGAAGCGTGTGCTCGAACCCGCGGCGTGCAAGGGGCGCATCGTGCACGCGGACGCGCAGCGCGAGCTGTTCATCGTGGGCTGCACGCAAAAGAAGACCGGACATGTGAGCCTCGAGCTCGTCACCCCGAGCGCACGCAAGCCGCTCGCGATCGAGCTGTCGAGCGTCGAGCTCGACCGTGAACCGAGCGACGGGCCGCGCTTGGTGGCGCTCTATCCGGGGCTCGAGACGATGCTGTTCGACGCCGATCGCCGCGAGCTGGTGCCGCTCAAGACCTCGGATGTGGTGCTGGCAACGCGCGCTTCCCGCGCCCTGATCCGTCGCGCCAATAGCCTGCTTTTCTACGACGCCGACCGCCGAACCGAGCAGCTGCTCGCCGTCACCCTCGACCGCTATCCGCAGCTGCTCGTGACGCCGCCGTTCGTGTTCATCTCGCCCGCCCTGGTCAATCTCGACACAGCGACACTCGTGGGCTCGAGTCCGGCACGGCCGCTCGCTCTTTCGAGCGAAGGGCAACTGCTCGTGCCATCGGTCGAGGCCGACGGCGTTCAGCTCGCACGCGGGCCGCTGCGCTGGCTGAGCTTGTGACCGGCGCGGGCATGATATATTCCGCTGCCCTGCCATGGACCTGCTCGAAGATCTCGCGTTTCGCGGCCTGATTCACCAACAGACCAACCCGGATGGGCTGCGCGCTCATCTGCAGAGCCCGCGCACGGTGTACTGCGGGTTCGACCCAACCCGCGACTCGCTCACGATCGGCAATCTGGTGCAAATCTTGATGCTGAAGCGCTTTCAGCGAGCGGGGCACCGGCCCGTGGTCATCGCCGGCGGCGGCACAGGGATGATCGGCGATCCATCCGGCAAAGACGCCGAACGCACGCTGATGTCACTCGAGCAAATCGAAAAGAACGTGGCCGGTCAGCGTGGGATCTTCGAGCGACTGCTCGACTTCAGCGGCCCGCATGCCGCCGTGATCCTGAACAACGCCGATTGGCTGAAAAAAGTCGGCTATCTGGAGATGCTGCGCGACGTCGGCAAGTACTTCTCGATCAACATGATGATCCAGAAGGATTCGGTGCGCGACCGGCTGCACAACCGCGAGCAAGGCATCAGCTACACCGAGTTCAGCTACATGCTGCTTCAAGCGTACGATTACCTGCACCTGTTCGATCAGCACGGCGTGACCGTGCAGGTGTGCGGCTCCGACCAATGGGGCAACGTGGTCGGCGGCGTCGACTTGATTCGCCGAACCCATCAAGCCGAAGCATTCGGATTGACCACTCCCCTCGTGACCAAGTCCGACGGCGGCAAGTTCGGCAAGACGGAGACCGGTGCCATTTGGCTCGATCAATCGCGCACGTCTGCCTACGCGTTCTACCAATTCTGGATCAACACACCGGATAGTGACGTGGTGAAGTTCATCAAGATCTTCACTTTTTTGGATGCGGCCGAAATCTCGCGCCTGAGCGCCGAGCATGAAGCGAACCCTGGTGCCCGCGCAGCGCATCGCGCGCTCGCCGAGCAAGTGACCGAGCTCGTGCACGGCGCCGATGGCCTCGCGCAAGCGCGCAACACCACCGAAGCATTGTTCTCGGGAGATATCGCAGCGCTCCCGCGAGAAACGCTCGAGGAGCTGTTTCAAAGCGCGCCCTCGGTCACCTTCCCGAAAGCGCGCCTGGCAGGCGAAGGCATCCCCGCGGTCGACTTCTTGGTCGACGCCGGCGTGGTCAAAAGCAAGCGAGAGGCGCGTGAGTTCTTGTCGAAAGACGCGATCATGATCAGTGCCCGCAAGGCCGACGCAGACACGCGCGTCACCACTGACTGGCTCTTGTTCGGAGAAATTGCGCTGATCCGCCGTGGCAAGAAGACCTGGCACGTCGCGCGCTTCGAGTGAGGGCTCGGCCGGCGCTCCGAGGCAACGATTTTCGAGCCCGGGAAATGCCGCCAAAAATCGCGATTTATCGCCCTATTTCGAGCGTTTTTAGCGCGAATTGTTGAAACCCGGAGCCGCATTCGATACGACCCAGCTGTGAGCAAAGACGATCGATTGCCGGGCGTGAGCGCGATGAGTTTGTACGTCCCGCGGCTGCGTGTGCCGCTGGACCAATGGTGCGCCTGGACTGGCAACAGTTGGGACAAGGTTCGCGCCGTCGTCGGGCACAGTTTCCGCGTCTGTGGGCAGCACGAAAACGTCTACACGATGGCGGCCAACGCGGTGCTCCGGCTCATTCTACAGAACGAGATCGATCCCGGGCGCATCGGCTCGCTGGGCCTCGGCACCGAGTCGAGCACGGACAACGCGGCCGGCGCCGTGATCGTGCGCGGGATGGTCGATCGCGCGCTCGACAAGCTGAACATGCCGCGCCTGTCGCGTCAGCTCGAGGTGCCGGAGTTCAAGCACGCCTGTTTGGGCGGCGTGTACGCGCTCAAGAATGCGCTGCGCTACGTGAACTACGACGGCCGCGATCGGCAAGCGATCGTGGTCAGCGCGGACGTTGCCGAGTACGAACGCGGCTCGAGCGGTGAGCAAACTCAGGGCGCTGGCGCGGTGGCGATGTTGGTCGAGCGCAGCCCGCAGCTGTTCGCGGTGGATCTACTGCACGCCGGGAGCTCCTCCGATTACCGCGGCCCGGATTTCAGAAAGCCGCACGCGCGTCACTTCACGGATGGCTACGCGCCGAACACCGAGCGCGTCAGTGACTTCCCCGTGTTCAGCGGCAAGTACTCGACCTACGCGTATTTGGACGAGACCGTGCATGCCGTCGAAGACATGCTGAAGCGCTTGGACGTCTCGGCCGGCAGCTACTATCAGAGCGTGCAGGGCCTGTTCTTCCATCGCCCGTATCATCTGATGCCCGTGCAAGCGATGGCCTTTTTGTACGTGAGGGGCTTGGCGCGCGGGGACCACCATCAAGCAGAATTCCAGGCGCTCTGCGCAGAAGCCGGCGTCAGCGTCGAGGCCGTGCTCGCCGAAACCAAATCCACCCCGGATTTGTACGATTTGGTGCTCAAGGGTGGCGCGGACAACGATCCCTACAGTGCCACCAGCACGGTCGCGAGCCTGCTACGCAAGAAGGGTAGCTTTCGCGAGTTGCTCACGCAGAAGATGTCGCTCGGCTCGGAGAACACGAAGCAGCTCGGTAACTTGTACAGCGCAGCACTCCCGGCCTGGATCGCGGCCGGCCTGGAAGACGCGGCCGAAAAGCAGCTGCCACTTTCGGGCGCGAACATGGTCGCCGTCGGCTATGGCAGTGGTGACGCCGCCGAAGCGATCCCGATCTCGCCGAGTGAAGGCTTCGAAAAAGCCGCCGCGCGCATCGGCTTCGCGCGCGCGCTGGGCGGCGCCATCGATTTGACTCAGGCTCAGTACGAGTCCTTGCACGATCGACGTGAGCTCGATCTTGCTTATGCTCCGAGCTCCGAATTCGTGATCGACCGTGTTGGCACCGCGTACGATGCCACGTTTCAAGACTTGAGCGTCGAGTACTACGAGTACGTCAAGTAGGCTCGCTGATGGTTCACGGGCAGCGCTCGGCCGCTCTGCACGGCGTGCTCGGGCAGCTGCTTTGGGTAGTGACCGCGGGTGGCGCGTGGGCGTTGCTCGTGATCGAGCGCATCTTGAACCTTCACGAGGGCCCGGCGCGCACGGCGCTGATCGTCGTCGGGCTCGCGCTCGTCACCGGCTCGGCGAGCTTTGCGGCGCGCCGGCTCCGGCACAGCCGCCTGCGCTTTCTCCCGTGGTTGTTGCTGGCCGCCATCGCCACGCGCGAGTGGCATCGGCACGTGCTTCGCGAGCAATATCGAGCCAGCCCAGCGCTTCGAAGCGTGGGTCCGAGCCCGAGTCTGTGGCGACCGCTGACCACGACTGACGTCGCGATTCGCTATCATGCGCTCAGATCCAAGCTGCTCCTGAGTGAGCGGCTTCGGCTCGTCGTGCTCACGGATCAGCACATGACCGGAGCGTTGCCGCTCGAGTACCACGAGCACGTCCTCGACCTGGTGGCAGCCCAGGATCCGGATCTGATCCTGCTGTTGGGCGACTTCGTGTCGGACCCCGAGAACATCGAGTTCATGGCGCGCGTTTTCGCGCGCCCTTGGCCGGCGCGCTTGGGCACCTATGCCGTACTCGGGAACCACGACTTTTGGACGGAGCCCGAGCGAATTCGCCGAGTACTCAGCTTGGGAAACGTGAGCTTGCTCGAGGGCACCTGTCGGCAGTTGCCCAGCAAGCTCGGACGCGTCGCGATCTGCGGTACGGACGCGCCGTGGGGACCCGAGCTATCGACCGAGCTCGATCGAACCCGGCTCAACCTCGTGCTGAGCCATATGCCCGACAACGTTTATCGCCTCGGCGAGCTGGGCGCGTCCGTGGTGTTCAGCGGACACACTCACGGTGGGCAAATCCGCGTGCCGTGGATCGGCGCGCTCGTGGTGCCATCACGCTTCGGGCGCATCTTCGATCAGGGGCATTTCAACGTCGAGGGCGTAGATTTGTTCGTTTCAGCCGGGATCGGCGCAGGCAGGCCGCCGTTCCGCATCTACTGCCCGCCCGAGATCTTGGTCGTCGATATCCTGCGCGAGTGAGCTCCGGCGCAGAAGCTCGCGCTAGCGACGGCTCGAGCTGCTGGCCTTTTTTCGAGCTCGCTTGGGCGGCGGCCGATTGGCCCGGGCGTGCGCGGCCGAAAGCGCCGCTTTGAAGGTCGCCGCGTCGATCGCCCGCAAGTCGCAGCGCGTCCAGCCCATTTTCCCCCAACCGCCCGCAACCGGCGCGATCGCCTGCGGAGCCAGCTCACAGAAGTGTTGCTGCTCGGCGTGATCGAGCATGAAGTTCAGATCTCCGCCGCTCAGCGCCAGGGTCGCAAATGTGCGGCGCGGAGTGCGGAACGCGATGCGGTCGAAGTGCGGATACGCGCTCGCGTTCTCGAGCGAAAGCGCGAGTTCTCGGGCACGCTTCGCGGTCACTGGCATGGCGAGCGGTGGCTCACTCCACCTTGGGCGGAAAGACGCCCTTGTCGCGCGCAGTTTCGCAGCCGCGCTCGACACCGGTGAGCCCGTCTTCGGTCTTGACGACCTTGAAGTCGACGCGGCGGTTCTTTTCCCAAGCGATTGGGTTGGAAGCTGCGTCGATTGGGCAGAACTCACCGTAGCCCTGCGAGACCAGACGGCTCGCTTGGATGCCGCGCGATTTGAGCGCATCCATCACCGCCGCCGCGCGCAGGCGCGTGAGGTTCAAGTTGTAGGCGTCGGTGTTGCGCTCGTCGGCGTGGCCGGCGACTTCGAGCACGGTGAACTCGGGATGACCTTTGAGCGTCGCGGCGACGGCATCGAGGATGCCGTTCGACTGGGGCAGGATCTTGGCGCTACCCGTTTCGAACTGGACCTTCTCGAGGATCACGATGTCGTTGCCCTCGATGATGACTTTGCCTTTGTCCGGGCAGCCATCTTGGTCTTGGAAGCCGTTGTAGGTCTCCGGCTCGTTCGGGCACTTGTCCTTGACGTCCGGGATTTGGTCCTTGTCGTTGTCCGGATCGGGGCAACCGTCGCTGTCTTCGAAGTTGTCCTTGTCTTCCGCGTCGTTCGGGCAGCTGTCTTGCTTGTCGGGGATGCCGTCGTGATCGTTGTCGGGCTCGGGGCAGCCGTCGAGATCTTCGAAGCCGTCCTTGTCTTCCGGATCATCCGGGCACTTGTCCTTCTTGTCCGGGATGCCATCGCCGTCGCGATCGCCGTCGCGGTCGATGTCCGGGCAGCCGTCGGTGTCGTGGTCGCCGTCGAAGTCCTCAGGCACGTTCGGGCAGCGATCGTTCACGTCCAAGATGCCGTCGTTGTCGTTGTCCGGATCCGGACAGCCGTCTTCGTCTTTGAAACCGTCGAAATCTTCCGGCTCGTCCGGGCACTGGTCTTGGTCGTCCTTGTAGCCGTCGCCGTCGCGATCGCCGATCGAGGGCTCGTACACGAAGCCGAGCACGACGCGCACGTCCGCGGCTTCGAAGCCGGTCGAGAACGCGCGGCTGCCGGCGCCCATCATCAAGTAGCTGTTGCTCTCGATGAACAGCTTGATGCCGCCGAGGAACTCGTTGCTGAACTTCTGTTTGCTGTCGGATTTGCCACCGAGCTGGTACGTCCCGTACGACTCAGCCACCAGATCCAGCGCATCGAGCACGCGGTACGAGAGGCCGAGGTTGTAGGTCCCGAGGTTCGAATACTCGAACGTGCCTTCTTTGAGTTGCGGCTTGCCCGTGGCGTCGTTTTCGAAGCGCGGGTTCGACCCGGCGTGACCGCGGAAACCCACGTTCAGACCCACGTGGAAACGGCGCGTGCTGCCGAATTGATTTTCGACCACGAATTGCGGCCAATACCAAAACTTGTCGGCACCCAGGTCACGCGGGGCGCTGGAGATCGGAATGCCGGCTTGGGCGACGATCGCCAGACCGATCGTGCGATCCACGCGCGTGAGACGGAGCTTGCCGTGCAACGCAATGAAGCTCAGCTTCTGCGAGTCGAGCTTGGCAGAGTTATATAACTGGTCGTCGCGGCCGATGTTGTAGGCGGCATCGCCCACCATCAGGTTCACGGGGATGCTCAGACCGACCACGCCCCAATTGGCGACGCCGTAGTTGAAGCCGAACGTGCCCTGGAAGGAGTTTTGGACGAGCGCTTTGACGCCCGCGCCCTCACCCGTGATGTCGCTGCAATTTTCGTTGATGCACTCGGCGGGCATCGTGCCGTCGGCTCCAATGCCCTGCGGCACGTTGCTGGCCCGGGTGCGCATCAGGTTGTGCCCCCAGTCCAAGACCAAGCCGAAGCTGACGTTGCCCGCGCCGAGGATGTCCGAACCGTTGACCGAGAAAAAGCCCTTGGAATCGATCGCCGGCCGGAACAAATGCGTGTCCATGCCATCGCCGTTGCTGGCGGGCGCGCGCGTGGCCGAGGGGAATTGCGCCTCGGCGGTTCCAGACATGAATGCGAGCGTTGCGCTGAGGGTTACAGCAGGCAGCAAGCCTGCCCGCTGAAGCCTGGTGATCCGCATCCGCCGCATGCTTCGTAGCCCTTTCGTATCGCTGAAGTCTGGGGAAATACTAGAGCTTTAGCGAGGCCCGACCGTAGCATCCGAGAAATTGCCGTGTCAACGTGAGACCCACACGAAAGACCTGGAAAGAAAGATGATTCGGAGGTGGTTGTGCGCGGCGTCTGTCCCGCGCTCGAGCGCGCTCTCGCCGGCAGAGGCGCGCGCCGCAGCGCGCTCTGGCCGAGAAGGCGCTAGGCGGAGCGCCACTCGTGACGCTACTCTCGCATTGCCCGCCGACGCTGTGCGTCCATGACGTCAGAGCGTGAAGGCTCCATGTCCGCGATGCGCCGATTGCCGCTTCTGAAACTGCTGATCGTCTTTCTACTCTGCGTAGCCGGCTCTGCGCGCGCACAGTCGCCAACGCTTGCAGGCCGCTGGAGCGCGACGCCCATGCGCTCCGATTGGATCATCGGCGAATGGGGCAAGGCCTGCGGACCGACACCGAGCGGCGGCGGCGCAGCGGGCGGGATGGTGACGATCACGAGTAACGGCAACGAACTGCACCTGAGCGGAGCCGGGCGCGACTACTCGACCGCCGAATGCTGGGAGCAATTTCCCGGCTTATCGCGCACCAGCCACAGTAACGGCCTGCGAGGCTGGCGAAGCACCTGCAAGACCAAAGCCGGCGACCCACGCCAGGCGACGGTCATCACCACCATCTCCGCCACCGACAACCTGATTTCGTTCGACGAAACTGGGCAGTATCAATTCGTCATTACCGGCCAAAACTGTACGGCGAGCGTACGCCGGACGCGCAGCCTGTCGCTCGTGCAACGCGAAGGCGAGAGTGCGCCGGTCGCAAGCGCGGCTCCGAGCGCCAGCGCACTCCCGAGCCCTGCCCCGAGCGCCGCGCTGCCGGCGGCGAAAGTTTGTACGTCTCCTGGACCGCCCGAGCGACTCGAAGTGCGGCCGGCCCGGAAGCTCCTGCGCCCGGGAGACAGCTTCGAGTTCCACACCGCCGTGCTCGACGCAGCCGGCTGCGGCGTCGCGGTTTCACCCTTGTGGAAGATAGTCGGCAATCAGGCAGCGCTCGAGCTGTCGGGCCCCGGCCGCGTCACCGTTCCGGAGGCCGCAGCCGAGTCGACCGTCGAGCTCCTCGCCACGCTCGCGGGACACTCGGCTCGCGTCACCGTCGAGATCGCGTCCAAGGACCGCTACGACGCGCTGCTCGCCCAAAAGGGCTTGAACGCCGAAGGCGAGTCGAGTGACGCGGCGGTGGCGCGCATCGCCACTTCGGCCCTCGGTGGCGGCAGCGTCGTCACTCGCGACGATTCACAGCGACGACGCATCATCTTCGTCGGTGTGGTCGGAGGTACGGCACTCGTCCTCGGGCTGCTCGGCTTCGCACTCGTGCAACACAGCCGCAGAAAACCGCTCGAGCCAGAACCTCGGGCGCCCCAGGTGCGGTTGAGCCCGCCCGTGCCGGTGCGAGTCGACCCGCTGCCCCCGCTGGGCAAGGTGTGTCCGACTTGCCGCGAGGAATACCCGCCGGACGCGGGCTTTTGCCCGAACGATGGCAACCGCTTGGTCGCCGTTCGCGGCAATGCAGAACCGACCGGACCAACTGGCGGTGTTTGCCCCATCTGTGGCCAAGGGTACGACCCCGGCGTACTCACCTGCCCCAAGCACGGTGAGGAGCTGCTACCTGCCGCGATGCAGGCGAGTGTGCGAACGAACGACGCCGTACCCACGAAAAAGATCTGCCCCGTCTGCGGCAAGCAATATACTGGTGATAGTCAATTCTGCGGTGCCTGTGGCGCCGCGCTCGTGCCAGTAAATTGAACCCTTGAAATCGACACCACCTGGCGAAAGCCGTCGAAGTAGCTTCAGCTATGCAGAGTTTGCTAAGGTCGCGCCGCGATGAAGATAGCGTGCGAGGCGTGTGGCGCCAAATACACGATCGCTGACGACAAAGTTCGGGGTAGACGAGTCAAGATCCGCTGCAAAGGTTGCGGTACCCCGATCGTAGCCGACGGACAAAATGGTGCTGGACCGAATATTTCCGATGCCGAGACTGATGCTGCACTCGAAGGCGAGGCGCCCGTGATCTGGTCCGTGAACCTGAGCGAGACCGACTCTCGCACCATGAGCACCGACGAAATCGTCGCGGCCTACGCCTCGGGGGTGATCAACTCCGAAGCCTTCATCTGGAAGGATGGCATGGCCGATTGGGTGCCCCTGCTCGACTCCGAGCTGGCGCCGCTCCTGGCTGCTCCGGCGCAAGCTGCAGCGGGTGGCGCGCGCGGCGGCATGCCGGTCTTCAGCTCCCCCAATCAAGGTGTTCAGGCTTCGCGTCCCGCGGCCACCGCCCAGCCCAATACGCACGATCTGTTCGGCAGCCTCGAGAGCGCGGGCTCGGAACATGAAGTTTCGACCGGCGCACCGAGTGTTCCGCAAGCGGGCAGCAGCGCCTACGACGACGGCAAACTCACCGGCGCGCGCAACGAAAATTCCGTATTGTTCTCGCTCGACGCCTTGAAGGCGGGTTTCTCGCCCAGCGCTCCGAGCGGCGGGAAACCGGCTCCCCCGGCGCCGGGCAAGAGCGGAGGCGGCGCGTCGCGGCCGCAGCAGCCGTCCAATCCGGACGATCCCTTCGGGATGAGCGCGACCTCGGGCTTGATGGGCGGGGGTGGCGCCTTGTTCGGCGCGGACAACCACGCGCTGATGAATGCGCCCGCACCACCGCCACCGCCGGTCGTGCAGCCAGCCGCGGCCTACGCCGCTGGCGCGGTCCCAGCAGCTCACTCACCAGCGAACAACAAGCTCGTGTTCATCGTGGGCGGCGTGGCGGGCGTGGTGATCATCGGACTTTTGATCGCGCTGCTCTCGGGCAAGAAGGGCGACAGCGCCACGGCGGACAACTCCGCGGCGGCCAGCGCCAGCGCTGCAGCCGCCGTCGCTCCCAAGGCCGAAGAGCCGAAGGAAGAGCCGAAGAAAGAAGAGCCGAAGAAGGAAGAGCCCACGGCCGCCGCGGAACCGAGCGCGAGCGCGGCCGCCAGCGCAGCGCCGAGCGCCAGCGCGGCTGCGACCAGCAAGCCCGTCGCAGGCGGCGGAACAGGCGCCGCCAAGAAGCCACCGGCAGAAGCTCCCCCACCGGCAGATGCTCCGCCCTTCAGCAAGGCCTCCGCGATCTCTGCGCTCACCGCCGCTGCCAATTCCGCCGGGAGCTGCAAGAAGCCGGGCGGTCCCACCGGGCCTGGCAAAGCGACCGTCACCTTCGCGCCGAGTGGTCGCGTCACGACTGCAACCGTGGCGGGCGGTTCGTACGCGGGTACGGGCGTGGGCGGCTGTGTCGCGTCGGTATTCCGACGCGCGCACGTGCCGGCGTTCAGCGGCTCTTCGGTCACCGTCTCGAAGAGCTTTCAGATCAACTGAGCCGCGCGCGGCTCGAGCGCTCATCCGCGGCAGCGCGGGCATGCGCTGAGCGGGGTGCAGCTGGCTTCACACGGCCAGCTGCTATGCTCTGCGAGCGATGATCCGCCTGGAGCAGCTCAATAAGTCCTATCGCACGGGCGAAACGGCGCTGCACGTGCTGCGCGACGTGGATCTGCGGATCGAGCGCGGTGAGCTGGTTTCGATCATGGGCTCTTCCGGCTCCGGCAAGAGCACCTTGCTCAACATCTTGGGCATCTTGGACGACTACGACACGGGCGCGTACTACCTCGGCGAGCGCCTGGTGCGGGCGCTGTCCGAGCGGGAGGCGGCCCGTTACCGCAACCGCTTCATCGGCTTCGTTTTTCAATCTTTCAACCTGCTCGGCTTCAAGACCGCCCAGGAAAACGTGGCCCTACCGCTCTACTACCAGGGCGTGGCGCGTCGCACGCGCAACCGCATCGCGCTCGAATATCTGGACCGGGTTGGGCTGCTTTCGCGCGCCGCTCATCTGCCGAGCGAGCTCTCCGGCGGTGAACGACAGCGCGTGGCCGTGGCCCGCGCGCTGATCACCAAGCCTGAGCTGATCTTGGCGGACGAACCCACCGGCGCGCTGGACACCGCTACGTCCTATCAATTGATGGACCTGTTTCGCACGGTGAACCAAAGCGGCATGACGGTCGTGATCGTGACTCACGAGCATGACATCGCCGAGCGCACCAACCGCGTGATTCGCATGAAGGACGGCAAGGTGGCGTAGATGATGCTGCCCGGGACGGACGCACTGCAAGAGATCTTCGTGACGCTGCAGCGCAATCGACTGCGCACGGCGCTCACAGGGCTCAGCGTCGCCTGGGGAATGATGATGTTGGTCGTGCTGCTCGGCGCGGGCAGGGGTTTGGAAAACGGCGCGGCCTACGAATTCAGAGACGATGCAGTAAACTCGCTCTTTCTCTATCCGGGCAAGACCTCACGGCCCTTTGCCGGGCGAGGTCCGGGGCGAGAGCTCAGGTTGATGAACGACGACTACGCGGCGCTGATCCGCAATTTCCCGAACATCGACCATATTTCCGGCCGCTTTTACCTGTGGGGTGAGTTCAGCGTCAGCTATGGCAACAAGCACGCCGCGTTCGACGTTCGCGGCGTGCACCCGGGGCACCAGTACCTCGAAAAGACGATCGTCAGTTCCGGGCGATTCCTGAACGAGGCCGATCTCGGGGAGCGGCGCAAAGTGTGCGTGATAGGCTCGAAGGTCGCGGATTTTCTGTTCGGTAAGAGCGAGGCGCAGGGACAATATCTGCTCATCCGCGGCTTGTCGTACAAAGTCGTGGGGGTCTTCGAGGACATCGGCGGAGAGGCCGAGATGAAGAAAATCTACGTCCCGATCACGACCGCACAGCTCTTGTACAACCAACCGGGGCGCCTGCATCAACTGATGTTCACGATCGGCGACGCCAGCCTGACCGACAGCCGGCGGCTCAGCGAGAGAGTGACTCGCTTCATCGCAGCGCGGCACGGTATTTCACCCGACGATCGACAGGCGCTGCGCGTGCAAAACAACATCGAACAGTTCGAGCGCGTGAACAGCGTGTTCGTCTGGTTGAAGGCGTTCGTGTGGCTCGTGGGCGTGGGCACGCTGCTCGCTGGAATGGTCGGCGTGAGCAACATCATGCTCATCTCCGTGACCGAGCGAACGCGCGAAATTGGCATTCGAAAGGCGCTCGGAGCGACGCCCTGGTCGATCATTTCCTCGGTCGTGGGCGAAGCCGTGGTGATCACCTCGGTCGCGGGCTATGCGGGTTTGCTCGCCGGGATCGGCCTGATCGAGCTGGCAGCGCGCTACTTGCACGATGTCCCCTACCTGCGTCAGCCGGACGTGGATCTGTGGGTCGCCCTGCAGGCAAGCGCGTTGCTCGTGTGCTGTGGGGCCTTGGCAGGGTTCTTCCCCGCGCGTCGCGCCGCCAAAATCAGCCCCACGGAGGCGCTCCGTGCTTGATTTGGACAACTGGCAGGAGGTCTGGGCAACGCTGCGCAACAACAAGCTGCGCGCGTTCTTGACCGCGCTGGGGGTGTTCTGGGGGGTGTTCATGCTGATCCTGATGCTCGGCATCGGCAATGGTCTGGAGCGCGGTGTGATCCGCAACTTGAGCGGCCTGACGAACTACAGCATTTATGTCTGGCCGCAGCGCACGTCGTTGCCCTTCAAGGGACTGCAACCCGGTCGCTACGTGCGCCTGAACGACGCGGACACCGCCGCGCTCGGGCGCACGCCCGGTGTGGAACACGTGGCGCCGCGCCTGCAGCTCGGCACTTGGCGCGGTCCGCAAGTCGTGAGCTACGGCGCAAAAAAGGCGGCCTTCACGGTGATGGGAGACAGCCCGGAATTCGCCTTCGTCGAGCCGCTCACTGCGATCTCCGGGCGGTTCATCAATCCGCGCGACATGGCCGAGGAGCGGAAGGTCGTCGTGCTCGGACGAGAAGCGTATAAGACGCTGTTCGGCGACGCTGACCCGATCGGACAGTACATCCAAATCAAGCGCGTGTACTTCCAGATCGTGGGCGTCGTCGGCACGCAAAAAAGCGGCGACGACGCGGACAAGATCTTGTCCAGCGTTTTCATTCCCTTTTCCACGCTGCAAACGGCGTTCAATCAAAAGGACAGGGTGGGCTGGTTCGCGCTCACCGCGCGTCGAGACCAGGCGGCGACCTCGATCGAGGAGAGCGTGCGTGACGCGATCATGAAAGGGCACCGCATCGACCCGCGCGACAGCGAGGCGCTCGGCTCTTTCAACGCGGCGCACAAGTTCGAGCAGCTGCAGGGACTATTTCGCAGCATTCGCCGGTTCGTGTGGTTCGTGGGCACGCTCACGCTTTTCGCCGGCATGTTGGGGGTGAGCAACATCTTGCTGATCATCGTCAAAGAGCGCACGCAGGAGATCGGCATCCGAAAGGCGCTCGGCGCCACGCCGCTTTCGATCATTTCACTGATTGTGGCCGAGGGTTTGTTGCTCACCACGCTGGCCGGTTCTTCGGGCGTGATCGCGGGCGTCTTCAGCCTGGAGGCACTCGGAAACGCGGTCAGCCACCTGCACAACGCGCCGCTCACGCGACCGGAGGTCGGCTTGCCGGTTGCGCTCGCCGCTGCTCTGGTCTTGGTCGTCACGGGCGCTCTGGCCAGCGTGGTGCCGGCGCGCCTTGCAGCTCGGGTGCAGCCCGTGGAGGCGCTGAGGGCAGAATGATCCGTCGTGCCCTGCCTGTGCTGATCAGCGCCGCGGTGTTCGCCGCGTTCGTGCTGACGCTGGTGTTTTTGTATCGGAAATCCGAGGCACGGCCGATCGTCTATCAGACCGTGCAGCCGGTACTTTCGGACATCGTAAAGAAGACCGTCGCGCCAGGGGCGCTCGTGCCACGGCGCGAAGTCACGATCAAGCCGCGCGTTTCCGGGGTCATCGAGAAGCTCTTGATCGAACCCGGGCAACATCTGAAGCAGGGCGCGCTGGTAGCCAAAGTCCGGATCATGCCCAACATGGTGCAGGTCGACGCGGCCGAGGCCAAGGTGCGCGGCGCGCAAATCAGCTTCGCGAACGCCACGGCCGAGGTCGAACGCTTTCGTCAGCTCTTTGCCCAAAATCTGGTGTCACAGACCGAATTCAACCAGTACAAATTGGCCGCAGAGCTACGCAAAGCCGAGCTGGATGCGGCCGAAAGCAACCGCGATCTGTTGATTCAAGGCACTTCGAAGAAGTCCACGCGCGTGTCCAACGTGGTGATCTCGACCGTCGAGGGCACGGTTCTGGACGTGCCGGTGAAGGTCGGCACTTCGGTGATCGAAGCCAATACCTTCAACGAAGGCACGACGATCGCGTCCGTCGCCGACATGAGCGACATGATCTTCCAAGGCCGGGTCGACGAGTCCGAAGTCGGCAAGATCCGTGTCGGAATGCCAGTGACCATCGCCGTGGGCGCGCTGGGCAGCGAGCGCTTCGACGGCACGCTGGAATACATCGCCCCCAAAGGCGTGGAGAAGGACGGGACCATCGAATTCGAAGTCAAAGCGGCGCTGCAACTGAAACCCGGAGTGATGATCCGCGCCAACTACAGCGCGAACGCAGACATCATCCTCGAGCGCAGGGACCACGTGCTGACGATCAGCGAGAGCGTGGTCACGTTCGACAAAGGCCAGACCTATGTCGAGGTCGAAACCAAGCCGCGGCAGTTCGAGCGGCGCGAGATCAAGCTCGGGCTCTCGGACGGGATCAACGCGGAGGTGCTTTCGGGCCTGAGCCCCGAGCTACGTCTGAAGAAGCCTGACGCAGAAATGAGCGCGCGTTGACGCCGGCTCCGCTCACTCTCCGCGCTTCACGCGCGCGATCCACTCTTTCAAAATTGGCTGGTTGGGCTCGATGGCGCGCGCGCGTTCCAGCTCGGCCAGCGCACTTTCCTGTAGGTTCGCCGCGAAATAGACGCGGGCCAGCGTGAGGCGACATTTGGCGCTGTTGGGCGAGAGCGCGACCGCTTGCTTTGCCAACTTGCTCGCCTTTCGCAGATCGCCGTTGGCCTCGAGCGTGTAGTGAGCCGCACGCTCGAAAAAAGCCGGGTTGGGCTGACCGAGCGCAGCGCGCTCATAAGACTCTGCCGCTTCTGCATAGCTGCCTTCCACGGCAGCGTACTTCGCGCGGTCGAGGTACGATTCCCATAGGCTCGTCGCCACTCGCCGTTCGAGCTCGGCCAAATCTCCCGCTAGCTCGAGGCTGTCCGGGGCGAGCGAACAAGCGATCCTCAACATATTGGCGGCAGCGACCAGGTCGTTGCGCTCGTTGGCCTCTGCGGAGAGGGCGACGTAGTGCTTGATTTGGTCTTCACGCGCATGCGCCAAGCGCTGCTCGTAGCGACGCCTGAGCTCGTCGGCCGCACGTGCCGCCTCGTTGACCGCAGGCATTTGTTGCGACGCCGAGCTCGGCGGCAAAGACGAGTGACCGAGCTTGCGCGCCAGCGCGCGCCGCCGCGCGTCGGGATCGCTCGGCGGGGCCGAGGACGGGTGGCGCAGACTCTCCCTGGAATGCGCATCCCGCGGCGCTACGGACCCCGTGCCGAGCGGCACCGGCGGATTCGACGAAAGTGGGCTGGCTCCAGCCGGGCTCGGGATGGACGGGCCCGACGCGGGCGCATTCGAGACGGGCGCATTCGGCGCGGGCGCCAGCGATTCACCTGCCGCGTCTTGAAAATAGCGATCGAAGTCGACCGTACGAAGACGCGCGCCGCGATAGCGATCGTATTCGGCGCGTGTCTCGGGGCGGTGCAGCACCTCGTAGGCCTCACTGAACTTGCCGAACACGCGTAGCAGCGGAGCCTCGAGCTCGCCGAGCTTCCTGCCGAAGAAGCGATCGGGATGATAGACGCGCACGAGCTCGTAGTAGGCCGCGCGGATCGTCTTCACGTCGGCGTTCGGCTCGATGCCGAGCAGCTGATAGTGATCGAGCGACGCGCACCGCCGATCCAGATCCAACAGCGCTTGCTGTTGTTCTGCGCTCAATTCGCTGAGGGTCTCCGAGCGGGCCGTGAGAGGAATCGAGTGCGCACCGGAGCGATGCGCGGACGCCTGAGTCGGTTGCGTCATCGACTGCCGCTCCGCGAACTCCAGCGCACCGAGCAAGATCAGCCGGGCCACGATGCTGTCGACCTCTTCGGCGGAGAGCCCAGTGGCCGTGACGAGCTCGGCTTTCGTGGTCGCCCCCTCCACGCGCGACAACACGAATGCCTCGGTAGGACCGATGGGGAGATCGCGCATGCTGACGCCACTGACCAAGGTCAGTGCGCCATCTCGAACAGCTTCTCCTACGGTTTCTTCGCCCCGAACCATTCGCCAAATCCCGAAACGCGCGCAGATTCCGGCCGCAAACCGCGTCTCCTTCAGCAGTCATAGCCGCTACTCGTCGAAAAGCGAGCGCAAGCGTGAGTATGAAGCCTTTGGTCCAGGGACCGAAACGGCTTTTTACCGCTCGGAAACTATCCGTTTCCGGTGAAGACACACCAGTGACAATTCCGAGATCGTAACGAATCGCCCCAGGTGATTGCGCTCGCACTGCACGGCGACGCCACTGCGACGCTTCCGGAGGCCGGGTCACGGGGCCAGGATTGCGGCCGAACGAGGCGCGTCAGCCGCGCCCGAGTCTCTCGGCCAAGCGCGTCATGCGCTCTTCACGGCGTGTTTCGGCGAGCGCCGAGCGAATGGCTCGCGGATCTGCGGCCAGCACGCACAGCTTTTTGGCACGCGTGACTGCCGTATAGACCAGATTGCGCGACAGCATCACGAAGTGCGAGGTAAGTAGTGGGATCACCACGGCGGGGTATTCACTGCCCTGGCTCTTGTGAATGCTGGTGGCGTAGGCGAGCGTGAGTGAAGACAAGCTCGGGTCGTCGTACTCGACTTCGCGCTGGTCGTAGCGCACGGTGAGCTTGCGGTTCTCGGCGTCCACGCCGACCACGACGCCAATGTCACCGTTGAAGGCCTCGCGCTCGTAATCGTTTTTGGTCTGCATGACCTTGTCGCCCAAGCGCAGCTTCTGACCGCGGGATTCGAGCGCAGGGCCTTCCGGGTTCAGTGCGGCCTGGAGCAGCTCGTTCAGAGCGATCGTGCCGGCCGGTCCGCGATGCATCGGCGTCAGCACTTGGATCTCGCGCCGCGGATCGAAGCCGAAGCGGCGCGGGATGCGCGTCACGACCAGCTCTCGCACGAGCTCGGCTGCTTCTTCCGGATTCTTGCGCGGCACCACGAAAAAATCGGCATTGGGCGAATCCGCCTCCGCGCTCTCCGGCATCTCGCCGTGCAGAATTCGGTGTGCGTTGAGCACGATGCGGCTCTCTCCGGCTTGCCGAAATATCTCGTTCAAGCGCACCGTGGGCACCCGGCCACTGTCGATCAGATCGCGCAAAAAGGCGCCCGGACCCACCGAGGGCAACTGATCCGAATCGCCGACGATGATCAAGCGCGCAGCGGTGGGCAGCGCTGCGACCAAGGCCGCCGCGAGCGGCACGTCGATCATCGACGCTTCGTCCACGATCAAGACATCTGCTTCGATCGGATTGTCCGCGTCGAGCTGAAAGTCATTTTGGCGCGGATCGAAGGCGAGCAAGCGATGAATCGTGGTGGCCTCGAGGCCCGTGGACTCAGTGAGGCGCTTGGCAGCCCGGCCCGTGGGCGCGGCCAGCTTGACTCGCAAGCGCGAACGACCGAGCACGTTCAAGACAGCGCGCACGATCGTGGTTTTTCCGACACCGGGGCCACCGGTAATGACCGCCACTTTGTGGCGCGCGGCGGCTTCCACGGCCGCGCGCTGACCGAGTGCGAGTTGGATTTTGGCGTTCTGCTCGAAGGCGGCGAGCGCCGCGTCGAGCCCACCCAGGCTCTGCCCTGGGCTCTCCAGCAGCCGCACGAGGCCGCTCGCCAGCGACACCTCCGCGGCGTAGAGCCAGCTCAAATAGACGCCCCCGGCCTCCACGACCACGCGCTCGGAGGCCCACAGTTTGTCGATCGCCGCCGCCACGTGTGCGTCGTCGATTTGCAGCATTTGCGCCGCGCGCTCGGTGATGATTTCACGCGCGACGACGACATGACCTTGATTGGCGAGCTCACCGAGCTCGTGCAGCACGCCGGCTTGCGCGCGTTCCGGGTGGTCACCGGAGATGCCGAGTGAACGGGCCAATTGATCGGCGGTCTTGAAGCCGACGCCGCGCACCTCGAGCGCCAGACGATACGGGTGGCGTTGCACGATGCTGGCCGACTTTTCGCCGTATTGTTTGAAGATGCGCGCCGCGAGGGCCGGCGAAGCGCCGTGTGTTTGCAGCAGCAGCATGATGTTGCTGATGGCGCGCTGCGAGCTCCAGGCCTTCTTGATCTCTTCGATGCGGCGCTCACCGATGCCGCTGACTTCACTCAGCCGTTCGGGATGCTCATCCAAGACCGACAGACTCTGAAGGCCGAAGGTCGACACGATGCGCTTGGCGAAGCCGGGGCCGATCCCCGGAATCAACCCCGAAGCCAGATACTTCTCGAGTCCAGCCAGAGTACTGGGCGCAATCGGCACCAGGCTCTCGACGCGAAACTGCTCGCCATGTCTGGCATCGTGCACGAATTCCCCAGTGATGCGCACGCGCGTGCCGGGGCCCACGGCGGGGAACGTGCCGACGGCCGGCAACGCAGCGCGACGCGCGCCCTCGCCCTCGAGCGACCCGATTCGGATCACCCGGAAGCCCGTCTCCTCATTTTCGTAGGTGACGCGCTCCACTTCACCGGTCAGGGTGGTCGGCACGGACGAACCTTAGCGCGCCTTCTGTTGCAAGTGAGGCCCCATCGGGCGCGCGAGTCCTCCCGGACAGACAATGTCCGGTTGCGGCAGGCCTTGCGACGAGCCTCGGAGCGGCCTACAGAGTCCAATCCAGCATGTCGAAACTCGCCCAGAGGCTCCATTCCCGCTGCGCCTGCTCGAGCGCAGGTTCTCCCTTCGCGCTGGCCGGCACCGACCGCAAATACGAGCGCTCGCGCCCGTTCGAGATTCGGCACTTGGCGTTGGATCTGACGCTGCATTTCGAGAGCAAATCCGTGTCCGGTAGCGCAACGCTCGCCTTCGAACGGGTCGCCGCGAACGCGAGCGAGCTACCGCTCGATGCCGTCGGCTTCGAGCTCGAAAGCGTGCGCTTGGATAGCGGCAGCGGCTTTTCGAACACCCCCTTCGACTACGATGGGGACACGCTTACCGTACGCGGTTTGGAGCGCGTCGCCGCCGGCAAGATCGAGGTGACTTATCGCGCGACCCCGCGCCGCGGCATGTATTTTTTGGAGCCCGACGAAAAGGTCAAGCAACGCCCGAAGCAGGTTTGGACGCAGTGCCAGGACGAAGACGCGCGGCACTTCATTCCTTGCCACGACAAGCCGCACGTGAAGATGACGAGCGAGCTGCGAGTCAGCGTGCCGAACGGCTTCGTGGCTTTGTCCAACGGAGAGCTACTCGACTCCCAGACGCCCGCGGGCAAGAAACCGTGGGTCTACCACTTTCGCCTGGATCAGCCGCACCCGAGCTACCTGCTGACCTTGGTCGCCGGAAATTTTGCAATCATCGACGATCGCCCCGCGGAATTGGCCAACACCAAGCAGGTGCCAGTACGTTATTACGTGCCGCCCGCGCGCAAGAAAGACACCGCGCGCAGCTTCGGCGAGACCCCCCGCATGATCGAGCTGTTCTCGCGCTTGACCGGTGTGCCGTTCCCCTGGCAGCGCTACTCGCAAATCGTGGTCAGTGATTTCATCTTCGGCGGCATGGAAAACACCACGGCCACCACGATGTACGAACACGTGCTGCTCGACGAGCGCGCAGTGCTCGACATCAGCTCGAACGACTTGGTGGCCCACGAGCTCGCTCACCAATGGTTCGGTGATTTCGTGACCTGCCGCGATTGGTCACACGCGTGGCTGAACGAAGGCTTTGCCACGTTCATGGAGCACGTCGAGCGCGAAGATCGCTTGGGTCGCGACGAGTACGACTACGGCGTGTCGTCCGACAACGACACCTATCTGCACGAGGCCAGCGCCCGCTACTCACGCCCGATCGTGTGCCGCGACTATGCCGAACCGATCGACCTGTTCGACCGCCACTTGTACGAAAAAGGTGGGCTCGTGCTGCACATGTTGCGGCGACAGCTCGGTGACGAAACGTTCTGGACCGGCGTGCGGAATTACCTGCAGGCTCACGCCTATGGAGTGGTCGAGACCAACGACTTGCAGCGCGCGCTGGAGAAGGTCTCGGGCTGTTCGCTGGAGCGCTTCTTCGACTCGTGGGTGTATCGTCCGGGTCACCCCGAATTGAAAGTGAAGGTCGGCTGGGAGGACGGGCTCTTGTCGATCAGCGTGAAGCAAGCGCAGAAGCTCGGTGAAACGGCCGAATTCCATTTCGAGCTCGAGGTCGAGATCGGGACGCGCGCGGGAGCTACCTCGCGGCACAAGAAATCGGTCAGCACCGCCACCGATACGTTCGTAATCGCGCTCGGGGAACGCCCGGCGTTCGTGGCCTTCGACCCCGAAATGCGCGTGCTCGGTGAGCTCACGTTCGACGCGCCGAGCGACATGCTGCGAGCGCAGCTGGCCAGCGCAACGCACGCCATTTCGCGCGTGCGCGCGGCGGACTCGCTCTCGCGACGCGACGACCCACCCAGCATCGAAGCGCTGCAGAAGAGCCTTGCGAACGAGCGCGAAGCCTGGATGGTGCGCGCCGAAGCCGCCCGCGCGTTGGGCAAAATCCGCTCGGATGAAGCCTTCTCCGCGCTCGCCGGCGAGGCCTCGGCGGAGCACCCGAAGGTGCGAAGGGCCGTGGCCGCCGCGCTCGGCAATTTCAAGACCGCCGAGGCCGCCCGGATCTTGGAGAAGCGAGCCAAGAACGACCCCAGCTACTTGGTCGAAGCCGAGTCGGTGCGCTCGCTCGGGCGCACACGTCAACCCGAAGCGCTGCCGGTGATCGTGTCTTTGCTCGATCGCCCCTCGTGGGCAGAGGTATCTCGCGCCGGGGCGCTCGACGCGCTCGGCACCCTGCGCGACGAACGCGCCTTGCCCGAAGTGCTGAAACGCACCCGGTATGGCGTCCCCACGCGCGGTCGGCGCGCGGCGATCGCTGCTTTGGTGCAGATTTCCGACGATCGCAAGGTGCGTGAGCACCTCGAGGATCTACTCGACGACAAAGATCCGCACTTGAAGATCGACGTGGTAGCGGCGCTACAGTCACTGGGCGATCCCAAGAGTCGCGGACCGCTCCACCGCGCCAAAGAGCGCGAGCTGGACGGCCGCGTGGTGCGGCGCCTGCGCGAAGCCTTGCGCGACATGGGCGAGCACAAGGCCGCCACCGAGCGCAAACGCTTGAACGACGAGCTGGAGGGCGTACGCAGTGAGCTGTCGGAGTTGAAGGCGCGCCTGTCCAAGCTCGAAGCCAACAAATCCAAGAGCAGTTCAGCGGCAAGATCTCCGAAAACGGCGCCAGCGAAGCGCGCGCCCAAGAGCAAGAAGAAGGCCCGCAGATGAGCGACCTGGTTCGGCTCGAGCGGCAAGCGGCCGTCGCGATCCTGACCATCGATCGCCCCGAGCGCATGAACGCGCTGTCTTGGGCCACCGTGCAACGGCTGGGCGAAATCGGCCGTGAGCTCGCCGCGGATCCCGGCGTGCTCGTCTGCATTCTGACCGGCGCCGGCGACAAGGCCTTTTGTGCAGGTGCGGATCTGAAAGAGCGTCAGGGCATGAGCCACAGCCAGGTGCGCGAGATGCTGAATGCCTATCGCAGTGAGCTCGGCTGGCTCGAAACTTCCGACTTCGTGAGCGTCGCCGCGCTCAACGGCGTCGCCCTCGGTGGCGGGCTGGAGCTCGCCTTGACCTGTGATCTGCGCATCGCGGCGCCGCTGTGCAGCCTTGGTCTGCCGGAGACCGGGCTCGGGATCATTCCTGGCGCAGGCGGCACGCAACGCATCGCCCGGCTGATCGGCGAATCGCGGGCGCTGGACCTCGTGCTCACGGGACGCCGCATCGACGCCAGCGAGGCGCTCGCTCTCGGGCTCGTGAACC
>DASSMT010000131.1:0-19919 GCA_035688655.1 Polyangiaceae bacterium
CGCCCCCGCGATTTGAACCTCCGACCGACGACTGCGAGCCAATGAGCAAGCCGCGTCGTGCCGTTCGGGCGCACTCCGCTGATTTCTCAAATTGCCGCGATGGGATGCGGCGCGTGCCCTCACTTCTGGAGGGTTGGGCGCGGTGCGCCTGCGATTGGTCGCGTGTCTCCGGGCGGAGTCGTCGACGAGGTCGCCACGAAGTGCTGACCGTCGCGTGTTCCGCGTGGGCGACACTTCAATGAGCTCCGTTTCGAGCGCGCGGCCACCCGTCTCCTCTCCACCGAGGCAAGCGCTTCGTGGGTGGCGTGAACCAGGGCGGCTCCAGGCGCGATCCGCGAGCGGAACGGTGGGAAGGAGTTATCTGACGTCCATGATGCGGTCAGCCGCGCTAACCTGCGGCGCATGGAACGCTTGAACTGGGTGCGGAGACTTCAGACCATCACTCAAGCTGGATTGACCTACGCACGTGATCCTTACGATCGGCAGCGCTACGAACAACTACAAGAGTTGGCTGCCGAAATCGCCGCCAGCATCGCGCCAGCGCAGCAAGAGACTTGGCGCGACATCATCCGCGCGGAGAAGGGTTATGCCACGCCCAAAGTCGACGTGCGAGCGGTGGTCGAGCAACGCGGCAAGCTCCTCTTCATGCGCGAATCCCACGATGGACTGTGGTCGCTGCCAGGCGGTTGGGCAGATATCGGAGAAACGCCGTCACAAATTGCAGAGCGCGAAGTGCTGGAAGAAACCGGCTACGAAGTGCGAGCGAGCAAGTTGCTCGCGCTGTACGACAAAGCGCGCCACGACCATCCGCCGGAGTTCTGGTACTGCTACAAGGTGTTCATGCGCTGCGAGCTGCGCGGCGGCGCCGCCACTCGCGGCATCGAAACGCTCGATACTGGTTTCTTCGGCGTGAACGAGATTCCGCCGCTGTCGACTCCGCGCGTGACCGAAGGGCAAGTGCGGCGCATGTTCGAACACCTCGCAAATCCTAATTTGCCGACTGATTTCGACTGAACGTCGTCGTTCATTGCTGCGCAACGAGGCAGACAGCGGCCGCCTCGGGCCGTTCGCAATCAGCCGCGAGCGCACAATTGCAGCAACGCGGCGCTGTAGGTCTGAAGCAGCTTCGGCCCGACTCCACTCACGTTGCGCAAGGCTTCGCTGTTCTTCGGCCGCGCTTCGGCGATCGCCACCAGTGCGCGATTGGTGAGAATGCGGAACGCGGGCACGCGCTTCTTCTTGGCCTCGCTCAGGCGCCAAGCGCGGAGGGTGGCGACGAGTCCCGCACTCGCCCCGCTCACCGGCAGCTCGACGCTGCTCGAGCGCGACGCCCTGCGCCCCCCGCGCTTTTTGGTCTTTTTGCCGCGCTTCAGGCGAGCACTGACCTTCGGTGCGGGGCCGCAGGTGGTGTTTGCGATGCGTGCTTCGGGGGCGCAGCTGTCGCAGCGACCGCAGGGTTTGCCGGAGTCTTCACTGTCGCCGAAGTGGCGAACCAGGGCGATCATGCGACACTGCCGCTCTTGTGCAAAGCGGGCGACGAGCTCCACTTGTTCCACGCGCTGCGCTCGTTGTGCGGCGTACGCGGCGCGCCAACGCTCGTGACCGCGCACCAGCTCCTCACTGGCAACGCCGGCGACGCCGCCATGGACCCACAGCTTTTCGAGCGCTTTGTCGAAGCTGAGCTTGTCGAGCCGCACCTTCTTGCGCAGCGTGGCGGCCTTCACCGGAGTGGATTTGAGTGACTCGAACAGCCGTTCGAGCACGGACGACTCGGGATAGTCGCGCTGCAAGAAGAAGTCGTGAGTCTTGCGATCGCTGAAGTGGTGCATGAGCACCGTCCGCGAAGGCTTGCCGTCGCGCCCTGCGCGCCCGATCTCTTGGTAGTAGCCTTCGACGCTACCCGGCAGCGCCAAGTGCACCACGGTGCGAATGTCGGCCTTGTCCACGCCCATGCCGAAGGCCACCGTCGCCACCACGACGTCGAGCTTACCCGCGAGGAAGTCGGACTGAACGCGCTCGCGCAGCTCGGCCGACAAGCCCGCGTGATAGGCTTGTACGCGGTGTGCCGTCGCGAGCACCGCGGCGACCTGCTCGGCCGCTTTGCGCGTCGGCGCGTACACGATCGCGGGCAAGCGCCCACTGCCGGAGAGCCATTCGAGGGCGCGCCCCGGTCGGTCTTTGGGCGGCACTTCCAGCACTTCGAGCGCCAAATTGTGGCGGCGAAAGCCGTGAATGAACAGGCGCGCTCGCTCGCTCAACCCGAGCTGCAGAGCGATGTCGCGCTGCACGGTCGGTGTCGCCGTTGCCGTGAGCGCGACCACTGGCGCTGGGCGCAACTGCGGCAAGCGTTGGCCCAGCAGGCGATAGTCCGGGCGAAAATCGTGCCCCCATTGCGAGATGCAATGCGCTTCATCGATGGCGATCAAGCCGAGCGGACGCCGCGCCAGCAATTCAGGAAAGCCTGCCACGCCCAGGCGTTCGGGCGCGATGAACAAATAATCGAGTGCCCCCGCGAGATAGTCCGCACACACCTGGCGCGATTCGAGCCGTGGACGGCCGGAATGAATGCGCTCCGCGCGCAGACCGAGCGATTTCAGGCGCGCGACTTGGTCTTCCATCAACGCGATCAGCGGACTGACGACGAGCGTGGTGCCACCGCGCGCGAGGCCGGGCAACTGATAGCAGAGCGATTTTCCTGCGCCCGTCGGCATCACCAACAGCACATCGTCACCGGCCGCCGCTGCCTCGCACACCGCCTGCTGGTGCGGGCGGAAGGCATCGAAGCCGAAGCGTTCGCGCAGCAATGTTTGCAGCGCATGGGTGCCCGGCGCGGACCCAGCGCGACTGACAGCTGCAGGCGCGGACTCGCCGGCGGACGCGCTCGGAATGCCAGGCGCAGACACCGAGGGCGCCGCTGAGGCAGGCATGCGCGCTGGCGCGGGGGGAGTGCGAGGCGCAGCGGCGGCCGCGGGCGCAGGCGTGCGCGCGGACTCACGCGGCGTGCGAGGCACCGGCGCGGCGGTTGCCGCGGTTGCAGACGAGGCCAGAGCGCGAGCGTCGAGCGGCGGCAACGAACGCGGCACACGGCCCACGACCTCGCTCACATAGGCGGCGATTTGGCTGAGAAATTCGGGCAGTGCACCCTTGCCGCGCGCGATCGCTTGCAAGCGCGCTTCCCACGCGCCGGTCATGGCTGCGCTCTTCACCTCGGCATCGACCACGGCGATGAGTCCGATCCCGCGCTCGGTCGCGTGCAGCGCTTTGCCCTCGCGTTCGGCGTAGCCGCGCGCGATCAAGGTCTCGATGATGCTCGCGCGCGTGGCGGGTGTCCCGAGCCCGCTGTCTTTCATGGCCTCGGACAATTCCTTTTCGTCGACGGTTTTGCCGGCCGTCTCCATCGCGGTCAGCAACGTGGCGTCGTTGAATGGCGCTGGCGGACGCGTGGTTTTGGGCAACACCTCGGCTGCGAGCACCCGCGGGGTTTGTCCGGGCGCGAGCCCCGCCGGGAGTAAACCCTCCCCGGGCTCCGGCTCGGCCGTTTCCGGCGCGTGTGCGGCCTCGCTCTTCTTCGTGCGCGGCGCCTTGGTCGGCGGCTTGGTGGCACCGATATCCAAGGCCTTCCATCCCGGTTGCTCGATCGCCGTACCGAGACTGCGGTAGCTATCGACCGGCTCGTCGCGGGCGGCGCGCGGGTGGATCTCGGTGATGACTTCGGTCGTGGCCCAGATGAAGTCTCGATGCCACGCTTGAAGCAAACGACGACACACGAGATCGTAGAGCTTGTGTTCGTCCGCACTGAGCGTGCGCCCTGCTGCAGGCGTCGCGGTCGGGATGATGGCGTGGTGATCGCTCACTTTGCTGTCGTCGACGAAGCGACGCCCGAGCTTGCGTTCGCCCGTGCCTTCGGCGAGCTGGGCGCGATAGGGCGCGGCGATGGCGCTTACGACCTCCGGCAATCCGCTGGCGACTTCACTCGACAGGTGCCGACTGTCCGTGCGCGGATAGCTGAGCAACTTGTGTTTTTCGTACAGCGCCTGCGCGGCATCCAGCGTGCGCTGCGCGGAAAAACCGTACAGACGATTCATGTGCCGTTGCAGTTCGGTCAGGTCGTACAAGAGCGGCGGCGGCAAGCGCTTGCTCTCGGAGCGCACGCTCGCGATGCGCGCCTGGCCCGAAGCGGCGCGCTCGACGATGGCTTTCGCCTCTTCACCCGAGGCGGGCAAGCGTTGCGGATGCCGGTTTTCGCTGGTCGGGCCGGGCTTGAACCAGGTCCCGCGATAGCTTTGCTCCTCGCTCGGCGCAAAGCTCGCCACGACCTCCAGATACGGCTCTGGCACGAAGTCACGGATCGCGAGCTGTCGTTCGACCAGTATTGCCAAGGTCGGGGTTTGCACGCGTCCGACGGACAGCGGCGCGTCCAGCGAGAGGCCGTACGCGCGTGACAAATTCATGCCCACGAGCCAGTCCGCGCGACTGCGCCCGAGCGCGGCGTCGGCCAGTGCGTCGTACTCGCGCGCGGGTCGCAGGCGCGCGAACCCCTCGCGAATCGCCCGCTCGGTGAGCGACGAAATCCAGAGCCTTTGCACCGGGCGACGGCAGCCAGCCGCTTCGTAGATGAAACGGAAGATCAGCTCGCCCTCACGCCCGGCATCCGTCGCGCAGATCACCGACTCGATGCCCGGCGCGTTGATCACCCGGCGCACGATTTCGAACTGCGGGCGGGTGGCCGCGAACACCGAGAGCGGCCAGCGTTCGGGCAACATCGGCAAGTCCTCGCGGCGCCAGCGCTTCCACGTGGGGTTGATCCCTTCTGGCTCGGCCAAGCCCACGAGGTGCCCGATCGCCCAGGTGACCACGTAACCGTTGCCCGACAGCGTGCCTTCGCCCCGCCGTGTCGCCCCGAGCGCCAGCGCGAGATCGCGTCCCACCGAGGGCTTCTCTGCGACGACGGCGATGGTCATTGGGCGCGGCAGATGTAGCGCATTCAGCGGCGTTTGCCGAGCTGTGGCGCTCGTGCGCGGCACAGCAAATCCGGGCCGATCCCAGGCGGGGGATGTTCACGACAAGCGGGGTGCGATAAAGCTGAGCGGCGATGAGCGAAGCCCCGACGGTGAATGTGTTGGCCAGCACGCAGGACGCACACGGCTCGCACGGTGGCAAACGCCACCTGTTCACGCTGGCGCTGGCCTCGCTGGGAGTCGTGTTCGGCGATATCGGGACGAGCCCGCTGTACGCCGTGCGTGAGTGCCTGAGTCGCGCGCACGGCGTGTCGAGCTCACCCGAAAATGTGTACGGCATCGTGTCGTTGGTCTTTTGGGCGCTGATGACCGTGATCTCGCTCAAGTACGTGGCTTACGTACTCAAGGCCGACAACCACGGTGAAGGCGGCATCTTGGCGTTGACCGCGCTCGCCACCACCAAGCCGCTGCGACCGAAGGCGCACGCCCTGGCGCTGGCCTGCGGCCTGTTCGGCGCCTCCCTGCTGTTCGGCGATGGCATCATCACGCCGGCGATCTCGGTGCTCAGCGCGATCGAGGGTTTGAAGGTGGCGACGCCCGCGTTCGAGCCGCTGATTTTGCCGCTGGCCAGCGCGATCTTGGTGCTGTTGTTCTCGGCGCAGCGCCGCGGAACCGGCAGCGTCGGCGCGGTGTTTGGACCGGTGATGCTGGTTTGGTTCCTCACGCTCGCGGCGCTGGGCGTGGGCAACATCCTGAAGCATCCCGGCATCGTGTTCGCGGTGAACCCGGCGCACGCGGTGTTCTTCTTCATGCGCAACGGGCACTTGGGGTTCTTGGTGCTCGGCTCCGTGTTCTTGGTCGTGACCGGCGGAGAAGCGCTGTATGCCGACATGGGCCACTTCGGCGCGCGTCCGATCCGCGCGGCGTGGTTCACGGTGGCGTTGCCCGGACTGCTTTTGAATTACTTTGGCCAGGGCGCGCTGTTGCTCGGTGATCCGGAGGCCATCTCCAACCCGTTCTACAAGATGGTGCCGACCTGGGGTCTGTACCCGGTCGTCGGGCTGTCCACGCTGGCGACGATCATTGCTTCACAAGCCCTGATCAGCGGCGCGTTCTCGGTCACGCGCCAGGCGCTGATGCTCGGCTTTTTGCCGCGCGTGCGCATCCAGCACACGTCGGCCCATCAGATTGGCCAAATCTACGTACCGATCGTCAATTGGCTATTGATGCTGGCCGCGGTGCTTGCGGTTTGGGGCTTCGGTAGCTCGAGCGGGCTGGCCGCAGCGTACGGCGTGGCGGTTACGCTCGACATGACGATCACCACGCTGCTCGCCTATGTCGTGGCACGCGTGCAATGGCATTGGGGCAGGCTCCCCGCGCTGGCGGTGACCGTCCCACTCTTGTGCCTCGAGCTCACTTTCCTGAGCTCGAACTTGACCAAGGTCGCGCACGGCGGTTGGTTCCCGCTCACCGTCGGTGCCTTCATGTACACGATTTTCACGACCTGGCGGCGCGGGCGACAATTGCTGTTCAAGAAGGTGCAGGAAAGCACCGTCCCGCTCGATGATTTGTACGAGCTGATGCGAGTCGAGCGCCCGGCGCGCGTGCCCGGCACCGCGGTCTACATGACGGGCAATTCGGAGGGAACACCGCCCGCGCTGCTGCAAGGCTTCATGCACATGCGCGCGGTGCACGAACGGGTGCTGCTGCTGACGATCATCACCGAGAAGGTGTCGCGCATCCCGGATTCCGAGCGCGTGAAAGTCGAAGAACTCTCACATGGTTTCTGGCGTGCGGTCGCGCGCTACGGCTTCATGGAGACGCCGAACGTGCCCGAGCTGCTCCGGCATGCCGAGTTCAACAGCTACTCGCTCGAATTCGTCACCTTCTTCTTGGGTCGCGAAACCGTGCTCGCCACCAAGCACTCGGAGATGACCCTGTGGCGTGAGCGATTGTTCGCGTTCTTGACCCGCAACGCCGAGCCAGCGACCGCGTTCTTCGGCATTCCGCCGAGCCGGGTGATGGAGATTGGCTCGCAGATCGAGCTCTGACGGCTCGATCGCGGACGGGGGGTTCGAGTGACGCACTCCTCGTGGACGGCTCGAGAGGACAGCCACACGCGGCCGACACTTCCTAGGGCTGCTTGCTGGCGAGCTTCTGGTCCTCCTCATAAGAATGTCCGCGAACTGACTTGTACCATGCCGCAAAATCGTCGCCGAGGATCTTTCGCCCCGCTTTCACCGCGTTTCGGTATGCCTCGCGCGCGTATTCGTTTTCGGAAGTGATGTCATAGTCTGTCAGGTACTTTTCCATTACCGAAAGCGGTGCCTTGCCGAACTCGCCGGTTGCGAGAAATTCGATGATGCGGGTGGTAATCTTGAATAGGTGGTTCGCGTCGTATTCGCTGACGAGGAATGCAGCGAGGATTGCCTTGGGCGCCTTGAGGATCTCAGCGAATGCCTCACCCTCCGTCGGAATTACCTCATACACAGGCTTGAGCATCGCGTCGACCTTGCTAGAGCCATATCCTTCCTCCCCCTGCGTTGGCTTTGGATACTCCTCGTCGACTTTTCGGACCTGTTGCAGCATTTGTTCGGCCGTTTTGCCATCGATGACGATCGGTGAAGCAAACCCGGACTCGAGTCTACGAATGAGTAGAGACGGATTGCCCTCGAAGACTTGCGCGTAACGCAGGTCCACCATAAACAAGTATTGTTTGAGGCGATCCCTGTAGGTCGGAGCCTTGTCGAGTACCTCTCGAGCCTTGATCAAGGACATCGGCTCGCCAAGCACGCTTTCGTCGATGGACGGATCGGGCTGTCCGGAGAGATTGGGTATCGAAGTAGCGCTCGGCGACTGCAGCTCAGCAGGCGGCTTCGCTTCAGTAACTTCTGTATGGCTGAGCGCAAATACAATAACGCCTACAGACGCAGCTAGGCCAACGGCGCCCAGGATGATTGCCCTCTTTCGATCGGTTTTTCGGTTCTGCCGAATCGAGCGGACGAGTGCGTCCACATGGGGTCGGAAGTCTGACCCTGAATCGAGTTTGAGGGCTTGACGGCGCGTCAGCGGCTTCATCTTTTCCGGTAAGTCCTCACCTGATGGAAGCGAGGCTCCCTCGACCAACACCGGAATTACGGGAATTCCCTTACCGAGCGCGTGCTCGATTTCAAGGCGCACGTAGTCCTCTGGTTCGTGCAGCCGCTGTGAAGTCCAGCGTTTTCCGATGACGACCACGAAGACATCGCACTCGGAGAGAGCTACCTCGAGGTGCTTGACGAAATCGACGCCCGCGGGAATGCTGTCGATGTCTCTAAACACTCCGCGGTCCCCGAAATTCCTCCGGAGGTGATCGTCAATTCTCCCCGTGATGGCCTGGGAGTCCTCCCGCCTATAGCTGACAAAGATTGACATGACCCATGGCGACTAACACTCTGTCACGCGGTAGTCGATGGGTGTTCTCACTAACAATTGGAGTGACGTCTTTGCGGTTCGAGAAAATGACCATTGCCGTTCTGCTGCGCTCGCGGGCAAGGGCTGGCCATTTCGCAACGGGAGTCTCTGCGATGCCGATGGCGGAGCTCGATTCGCTGCCGGTTTTCAGCGACGGAACTACGGAAGCATGGTCGTGAATGACGGCCCTCGCAGCGAGCTGTTTTTTTGATGGTCACCCAGCCGCGCGCGGGCCGTCATTGCCTTCGGCGTCAGAGTGCGGAACTTCTCGCCCAACCGAGCTGCGATGCTGGACCGCGAGCGCCCACCCAATCCGAGAGAAGTCCATTTTCGAATTTGTGCCGGAACGACCCCCTTCGCGTTTTGAAATGTGGTTCGTGCACGAATTACTTTTCGTCGCAGAGAACCCCCTTCGCGTTTGAAAAGTCGTTCGCGTACGCCCGTGCGCGAACCACTTTTCGTCGCAGAGAACCCCCTTCGCGTTTTGAAATGTGGTTCGTGCGCGAACCACTTTTCGTCGCAGAGAACCCCCTTCGCGTTTTGCAATGTGGTTCGTGCACGAATTACTTTTCGTCGCAGAGGACCGTCTTCGCGTTTTGAAATGTTGTTCGGGCACGAACTACTTTTCGTCGCAGAGGACCCCCTTCCGCGTTTGAAACGTTGTTCGTGCACGCCCGTACACGAATTGCTTTTCGTCGCAGGGGACCGCCTTCGCGCTTGAAACGTTGTTTTCACGTCGGAAGTGCGAATAAAGAAGTCCATTTCCGATTTCGTGCGGATGGGCTCGAGCTTCGAGCTGACGGGCACGCAAAGTGCTCGACGAGTCGGCGGACGGCAGTCCGCACCGGCAGCGCCGCTTCAGGTCCTGCGCGCGTGGAGATATTCCATGAGCGAGTCTTGGTCGTTGGCAACGGCAAAGGCCTGGCGCTCTTCGACTGCGCCCGAGCGGCACAGCTCGGCCAGGCTGCGCTCGAGCAAGAGCATGCCCTCCTTGCGAGAGGACTGCATGGCGCTCGTGAGCTGCGGGGTCTTGCCTTCGCGGATCAGGTTGGCGACGGCGGCATTGCGACGCAGCACCTCGAAGGCCAGGACGCGGCCGTTGCCCCGGGCTCGCGGGAGCAGGCGCTGCGCGATCACGGCACGCAGTGACTCCGACAATTGGACGCGCAGTTGTTGTTGGTGTGCGGCTGGATAGGCATCGATGATGCGATCGATGGCAGAGGCGGCACCCCGACTGTGCAGCGTCGCAAATACCAGGTGCCCGGTCTCGGCGGCGGTGAGCGCGAGGCCGATCGACTCTGCATCGCGCATCTCGCCAACCAGCAGCACGTCCGGATCTTCTCGCAGGGCATCGCGCAGGCCGCTCACGAAGTCGGGCACATCCACGCCGATCTGACGCTGGCGCACGATGCTGTTCGTCTGCCGCGCATCGAAGGCATACTCGACGGGATCTTCGAGGGTGAGCAACATGACCGAGCGTTGACGGATCAGCTCCTGACACAGCGCTGCCGCGGTGGTGCTCTTGCCCGAACCGGCGGGACCCGTGAGCAGCACGAGACCATTGGGCAAGGCTGCCAGATCTCTCAGCTCGTTCGGCAGGCCGAGCGCGGAGAGGCTCGGAATTTCCGACGGGAGCAGCCGCACGGCCAGAGCACGGAGCCCACCCGCGAGGAAGGTGTGCAGCCGCACGCGACCGGCGCTCGGACTGCTGAGCGCCCAGTCTGCACTGGAGCGCGCGGCCGCGTCTTCTGCGGCACTGCCGAGCAGCTCGTGAATGTCGTGCGCGCCCGCTCGCAGCAGCGACAATTGGCCGTCGACGCGCGCGTACGCGGGCTCGCCCTGGCGCACGTGAATATCGCTCGCGCGGAGTGCAGCGGCGCGAGCGAGCAAGTCTTCGAGCGAGCTCGTGAGGGTGATCGCCGCGGAACGCGAGCCGGCTGCCATCGCGCTCGCCGTTGGCGCTGCTGGTGCCGCAGCCAGCGGCGCTGAAACGGACGCTGCCGCTGACGTGGGCACCGCGGGTGAATCGGGGGCGGAGGCAATGTCGGCGTTGGCGGTGGGCGTCGGGGAATGGTGGCGAGCGTTCGTCAAGCGCACGTCGAAGCCGACTTCGTGTTTGCGGCGGGGGATGAACTCGACTTGGTAAACGCCGAAACCTTCGCCTGCATCGTGCACGGAGCTGTAGGGTTCCCCGCGCGCCAAGCTGGCTTCCGCCTGCGGCGACAAGAGCGAGCCCAGCATTTGTCGCAGCACGCGCTCGCCGGTTTCCGCCAAAGTCAGGTTCTGCGGGACACCGGCGCTGAGCACCAGGGGCGCTCGCTCCACTCCGAGACGGAGCTCGTCGGCCTGGCGAGCGGCGACCATTTTGAGCAAGCTTTGGAGCGCGTTCATCGTCGAATCTTGGCGTTGACCGGCCGCTGCCACCAGTCGACTCTGTCAGTAACGCGGAGCTAGGGGATTTTCATCCCGGCTCGCGTTCGTCGGCGAGCCAAGCCTCCAAACGCGCAAGTGGCGCGCCGGCTTCGCGCGCTGCGCGCGCCAGGCGGGACAGCGCGGCGAGTTTGCGCTGTCGCAGCCAAGCCTTGCCGCCGGTCGCCGACCAGAGCGCTTCCACTTCCTCGGCGCCGAGTGAGCGCCAAGCCCCGAGGGCCAAGCCGGCGTCCGACAAGGGGCCGATGCGCGAGCGGTGCAAATGTCTGAGGTGCAGCTGGAGCGCGCGGCACATGTGCCTGATCTGATGATTTCTGCCCTGGGTCAGCGTCAGCTCGAGCTCGGTTGCATACTCCGTGCGCGCCACGATGCGCGCTTCCTTCGCTGCCAGCAGCTGGCCATGGTGATCCACGCCCTGAAGCATGCGCGAAAGCCGTGGATCGTCGGGCTCCAGCGTGTCATCGAGCCAGAGCCAATAGGCCTTCGTGGTTTCGTGGTCGGGCCGCAAGACGGCGTTGGCCAAATCGCCATCGTTGGTGCACAAGAGCAGCCCGCTGGTCTCGCGATCCAAACGCCCCACGGGGAAACAGCCCTTGGGCATTTCGCGCAAGTAGGGCGAAAGGTTCTCTCGGCCGTCGGGGTCGTAAGTGGTGCTCGTGACGAACTTGGGCTTGTTCAACAGCGCATAACTGAGCGTAGCCGGGCGCTCGATCGGTACGCCATCGAACAGCAGCTGGTCTTCGGCAAAGATCAGCGCGTCCAGCGGCAGCAAGCGCGGTTCGTCACTTTCGGGAGTGAGGACCCGAATCCGCCCAGCGCTCCAACACTCCGCGACCCGTTGCAGCGGCAGCAAGAGGCGCTCGGCGGCGTGCTTGCGCAGGCGGCGCGGGAGCGGTCGGTCCAGCGCGCGGCTCGCCACCTTTGCTAGCTATCAGACGCCGGTTTCGCGGGCAATCGTCGCGCCGCCAGCAGCAAACCGCTGATCCCGGTCGTTCTCCATCGTTTCCCAGGTTTCCGATGGTTGTCCCCTTGACGGGCAGGGGCGCGGTTGCTAAGTGAACAGTGTTCACATGGCGATCCCCTCGCGCCCCGCCGCAAAGTCGAAGCCGAAACAGGCGGTCGCGCCAGCGCGGCCGTTCGTGCGCGGCCTTGCTGACACGCGCGCCCTGTTGGTTACGGCGGCAAGGGATTTGTTTCTCGAAGCGGGTGAACCCGGCTTCTCACTGCGTGAGGTCGCCCGTCGCGTGGGCGTCTCTCCGGCCGCAGTGTATCGACACTTCGAGGGCAAGGAAGCGCTGATCTTCGCCGCCTGCACACAAGGGTTCGAAGTGTTCTCGAGTTACCTCGTGCGCGCGCTCGCGGGCACCACTCCGCTCGAACGCGCGCTCGCCGCCTGCGAACAGTACCGCCTGTTCGGGCTGGAAAATCCGCTCGACTATCGCTTCATCTTCATGAGCCCGGCGAAGCAGATTCAGCCGTCGAAGACAGCCACACCCGCTCGCAACGAGCCCATGCTCCCTCAATACAGCACGTTCCAGTTCTTGGTCGACCGCATTCGTGAGTGCATGGAGGCCGGCGTCATCGCGCGTGGCGACACGCAGCAGACCGCAGTGCTGGTTTGGGCGCACCTGCACGGCTTGGTCTCGTTGCGGCTGGCAGGGCTACTCGATGCCGTGGGTGATGAGCAGGCTTTCAGCGACATGTATCGCCTGTCCGCCTCGCGGCTATTTCGCGCTTTGTCTTGATTGGATCCGGGCTTTTTTTTGGCCACCAAGTGAACACTGTTCACATGCCGAGAGGAGAGAAAAACCATGAAAACGCACAACGAACGAGTGACCAGCAACGCCTCGCCAGAGCCCGTGGTCGTGTTCCTGATCGGAATGCGCGTGAACCGCTGGTGGAAGGTACGCCAATGGCTACGCACCGCGCTCGCCATGCCGCGCATGCTGCGCGAATTGGCTCAGCACCCAGAGCTCGGCATGCTGGGCGGCGAGTCCTGGTTCGGTCGCACGACGATCTTGGTCAGCTACTGGAAGTCGGCAGACCATCTGTTCGCCTACGCCAAGCAGCGAGACGCCGATCACTTACCGGCCTGGCGCGCGTTCAACAAACACATCGGCACCAACGGCGACGTCGGGATTTGGCACGAGACGTACGCCGTGCAGCCCGGGGCTTGCGAGAGTATTTACGTGAACATGCCTGCATTCGGACTGGGCAAAGCGATTGGTGTTCGCGCTGCTTCCCATCGCCCCAAGCTCAGCACGCATTCCGCCGCGGCTTAGTGGACAACCGCGACCGCGCGCGAGCTCCGAGCCGCGGGGGGGGGAGCTCACACGCGGCCCGGCGCACGAAGCTCACGCCGCGTCGTGAACGAGCCAACCGTTGGCGCGCGACAGCTCGGTGATGCGGTTCTTGAGCTTTTTCTTGGCGCGCACCTCGAGCTGGCGAGCACGTTCACGGGACACCCCGAGCTGGCGCCCGATTTCCGCCAACGAGAGTTCGTCTTCGTTGTCGGCCATCAGGCGCTTTTCGACGATGTAACGTTCGCGGTCATCGAGGCCGATCAGCGCCTCGTTCACTGCCTCGCGCGTGAAACCGTCACTTTCGGAGTGGGCCAGGCCTTCCTCCTGGTTCCAGTCGGCGGCCACGAGCGTGTCGGCCAGGGTCGTCGCAGAGTCGTTGTAGACCGGTGCGTCGAGCGAAACGTCGCGCGCATCCAGTGAACGCACCATGGCTGCGACTTTGGCCTGCGGTAGATCCAGGGCGCGAGCCAAGAGCGCGTTGGCTTCCTCGCCATCCCCGACCAGATTGGCGATGCGCACGCGTTCCCGCCGGATCTTGAAGAACATTTTGGAACGCAGCGCGCCCGAACCGCCACCCACCATGCTCCACGAGCGGATCACGTGGTTCAAGATGTACGCTCGGATCCAGTACGAGGCATAGGTGACGAAGCGCGTGCCGCGGCTGGTATCGAACTTCTGCAAGGCATGCACCAAGCCGAAATTGCCTTCCGCGACCAGTTCGGCGAGCGGCAGGCCATAGCGATGGTACTTGAAGGCGATCGAGACGACGTAGCGCAGGTGAGCGCGAACCAGTTCTTCACGGGCGGCTTCGTCCCTTTGAGTCAGCCAGCGGGCGGTGAGCGCCTGCTCGTCTTCGCGAGAGAGCTCCGGATAGGCGTGGGCCGCAGCGATGTAGTGCGTGAGCGAAGGGTCTGTTTGACGGGCCATGTTTGATTCGTGCGCGGTTCGATGGTGTGCGCGGTTCTCTTTCCCCTACGCTTACGCGCCAGGATCCGCGGCAGTTCCGCTAAGTTTTGTTAAGACGCGAGTCCGTACGAGCGGCGAGATCCGCTGGACGACCGCGCTGATTTCGCCGCCCGGGCGTACCAGTTCGAGTTGTCCGTCAGGCCTCGCTAATACGTCGAACCAACCAGGCGTGGATCGACAGGCCTGCGGCGAATTTTTGAGATTCCCTTCGATCTTCCGCGAGAAACGGGGTGCTGGAGCTCCGCGCCCCGGTTCGGCTCGGCGGATACTCAGTTCAGCAGGGCGGATATTTCCGGAGCGCGACTGAACGTCCAGCCGAACGGTAAATGGCACGGCTCTTCACGGGTTACACGCGTCGACCGCGTCGACGTCCGTGCGCGCCTTGGGCAGGTTGACGCCGGAGTTCATGACTTGCGCGACACGCTGCGCGATGTACGGCGGATAACTGCTCGCGGGGAAGCGATCGATCACGGCTTGGTAGCGGCACGCCGCGCGCTCTGGATGCCCACGCAACCAATCGACATCGGCCAAGCCGACCCAGGCCGGTGCGTAGTTCGCGTGATCGCTGAGCGCCCGCTCGAACAACTTCGCTCCGTCGTCCGTGCCGCCGCGTAGCAAGAGCACTTCGGCCTGGCCGCAGCGCGCCTCGGCGTCGTTCGGATGCGTGCGCAAAACTTCGGCGTACAAGCGATCCGCTTCATCCAGCTGCGCACGGCGCTGGCGATCCCGCGCGAAGCTCAAGAGCTCGCGCCGCGTCACCACGACCTTGGCCTTGGGCGGCGCTGCGCTCGCTGCCGCGGGCGGCGCGGCCGCGTTGGTCGTCGCAGAGTTCGCTTGGTCGGGGAACCAGGCCTCGTACACACGCTGCAGCTCCGCAGCGGTGGGGTGGACGAGCGGTGACTTCGGCAGAGCAGCAAGCTCGTGCCCCGCGTCCGCGCGACGATTGGCCAGGATCAGCCCCAAGGTGAGGCGAGCGCGCAAGGCGGCCACGCGACTATCTCCCGCGGGTGATAAAGCTTGCGCGCGCTCGAGCAACGCGCGCGCTCGGTCCCAATTTCCTCGATCGATCGCGCTGGAGACACTCGAAAGTTGCTCGCCGAGCTGCCGGCTTCGATAGGCCGCGGGGCTCATCAGCCGAAGCAGCGGATTTTCGAAGAGCAGCGCGCTCGCGGCCCCCGCCGTGAGACCGATCAACAACGCCGCCACCGGCGCCAGCGTGTGTCGATGCCGCGCCCACCCGGACGCGTCCCTAGCGGAGCCTTTCGGTAGCGTCGAGGTTGCAGTGGACGCTCCAGGATTCACTTCCGCGCCGTCCGGACTCACCGGCGCCAGAGTCAAACCCGGCAGAGTGTCGCGGAACCCTGCGCCCTCGCCCCGGAGCACCCCGAGAGCGCGCGCCTGGCGACTCTCCTCGCTCGGCGCCGAAGCCGGGGCGGCGGACAGCGGCGCAAGCGACCCTCGTGCAACGATCGCCGTGCCGCAATGCACGCAAAACACCGATGAGCGCTCCCAATCATCGTCGTGCCAATCGACGAAGCCCTCACCGCAGGCCGCGCACTCGAAGCGCACTTGCCGAAACATTTCCAACGCCGACGTTATCGCCGCAGCCCCTACCTCGACACACACGATCGGATTGCCCGCCCGCGGACGCTTGGCCGAACGAACGACCGGTCATCGTTCGCCAGGGCGGGATGCGTCAAGCAACGCAAAATCAACAGCAGAGAATCGATGGCGCGATTGGCTCCCTCGGCCAAACGATCAACTGCGTTCAGTCACTCGACGCGTCGAGTGGGACTCGCCGAGGCCGCGCGTGAAAGCGACGACGCGCGTTCGCGCCTGCATGTCAGCCCGCAAAGCGCGCAGCTGCTTCTGAGACCGATTGCTACGCTGTGTCGCCTCGACACACGGCCGAGTAGGAACTTTACAGATCTCGCCGGCGTATTCGCGGAAGTTTGGCGGCGCACCGCGCGCGCAGCGACAAACCTGCAGGTTGGTATGCCACTTGCGTCGGCAGAGCGAAAAGAGGCTATTTTGGAGCATGGAAGCGACGAGAAGCGGAACGCGCCGGCCGTGAGGCGGCGCGTTCTGCTCGTAGAAGACGATCACGACTATGGCCAACTGCTGGCTCGGCTGCTTCAAGCGCGCGGGCACGAGACGCGCATTGCTCTCGACGCCCTAGACGGCACCTTGATGGCCGCCGACTTCCAGCCCGACCTCGCGATCATCGATCTCGGTTTGCCGGGGATGGACGGTCTGGAACTGGCGACCTGGCTGTCCGTGCACCCGAGGCTCAAACAGACGGTGTTCATTGCCGTTACTGGCAATCCCACGGTCACGCTCGCGCGTCCCAAACGCGACGCCGGGTTTCACGCCTATTTGACCAAACCGATCGACATCGACGCGCTGCTCGAGCTCTCGGAGCAGATCCGGGTGAAGCTCGCTCAATCGGCGCCGCCCGCCACCAGCGCGACCAGCCACTGAAGCGGTTGGCGGCCGCGCAAAATCAGTGCTGAAAATCAGTGGTGATGATGGCCGTGGCCGTCGGGGCCGTGGGGATGGCCGTGCCCCAGCTCGTCCGCGGTGGCGGGCCGCACGGCGAGCACTTCGACCTCGAAATTGAGCACCTTTCCCGAAAGCGGGTGCTGAGCGTCGACCAACACCTGATCGCCCTCGATACCCGCGATCCAAACCGGCGCGTGCTCACCGTTGGGGCCTTCAGTCATGAACTGCATGCCTGCGGCGAGCTTCATGTTCGACGGGAAAGCCGAGCGCGGCACCGGCTGAGGCGGGATGTCTTCCCGCTCACCGTAGCCATCTTCCGGCTCGACCCGCACCTTACCGCTGAAGCCAACGGACTTGCCGGTCAGCGCTTGCTCGAGCCCCGGGACGATGTTGTCCGCTCCGTGCAGGTAGGCCATCGGCTCGTCGGCGGTCGAGGCGTCGATCACGTTTCCCTCCTCCGAACGGAGCGTGTAATTCAAGACGACCACGAGGCCATCGGCGATGATCAGGTTGTTGGACATCGAGCGCAGGTAGCGCTGCCCGGGGGGCGCTGCCACCGAAAAGCGCGCGCAGTGAAGCGAACGCGACACCAACGGTGACCGTTCCCGCGCCTTCGAGGGGGCTCTCTCAGTCCTCGAACTGCCGCACTTCGCACTCGAGCACGAAATCCTTACCCAGGATTTTGCCGTGCAATTCCACGAACTGCCGGGTCATTTCCAGCGCGCTCGCCTTGTCCTTTGCCTCGAGCACGAAGAAGCCGCCAATGACCTCCTTCGCTTCCGTGAACGGGCCGTCAGAAATGCGGACCTCCCCGCCCTTCAAGCGCAGGCGGGCGCCCTGCGAGGTCGGTTTCAGGCCGGCTGCGGAGACCATGGCCCCGGCTTTCGACCATTGTCCCATCAGCTCGTCCATCGCTGTCAGGAGCTCGGCAGGCGGCCGCTCCCCGGCCTCGTAGTCGGTGTTGTTGGCGATTTTGATCAACATCAGGAATTGCATGAAGAGACTCCAGAGTTCGGGTTCATTGCCGCGACGAACGAGCCGAGACGCGATCGACAGGGGCGTGCACCTTTTTGAAAGTCGCGTTCGCTGGAACAATCCACCCGCGGCAGCCGAGACGCGAGACCGGCTCGAAATGGAGAGCCAATCGCCACTACTTGCCGACAATTTCTAGCGAGGACCAGCCATTTATCGAGCACCATGGAAGGCGCGCTCGCATGAACGCTCGACGCCGCACCCTCAGTCTGCTCGCTTCTGGACTCGCGCTCAATTGCGCGTGGGCCTGCGCGGGCGCGGGCGACGCGAATCGCGGCGTGGGCGGCGCTGCCAGCCAAGCGAGTGGCGACTCGGCGGGACGAAGCTCGCTCGCGGGTGCGCCCGCTTCCGGCGGGCTCGGCGCAAGTGGCGCGTTCCCGGCGCAAGGGGGCGCAATCGGGAGCGGCGGACAGAGCACCGGCCCGAGCGACAATGGCGGAGCGATCAGCAGCGGCGGAACGAGCGCAGGTGGCGCGAGCAGCGGCGGAGCGAGCAGCGGCGCGGGGGGTGCGAGCGCTCCGCGTCCCCCTGTGGTTGCCGCGTCGGGCGCAAAGCTCGTGAAGGTCAATCCTGCACTGCGCCAGCAAAAGTTCGAAGGTTTTGGCACGAGCCTGTGCTGGTGGGCCAACAACGTGGGCGGTTGGGCCGCGGACAAGCGCAACGCGCTGGTGGATCTGGTGGCCGACCCGATCGCGGGGCTCGGCTACAACGTGTTCCGTTACAACATCGGCGGCGGCGAAAACCCGGCCCACACGCACATGGACAAGTTCCGGGACATGCCCGGGTTCGAGTCGGCTGACGGCACGTTCGACTGGAACGCAGACGCAAACCAACGCGCCGTATTGCTGCGCCTGGCCGAGCGCGTTCCTGCGCCGATCTTCGAAGCGTTCTCGAACTCACCGCCTTATTGGATGACCAGCAGCGGCTGCGCTTCGGGCAATAGCGACGGCTCGAACAACCTCAAATCCGGCTCTTATGACGCGTTTGCGGACTATTTGGTCCAGGTCGTCAAGCACTACCACGACGCCTTCGGCATCACCTTTCGCACGCTCGAACCGCTGAATGAACCCAATGCCTCGTGGTGGAAGGAAAGTGGCGGTCAAGAAGGCTGCCACTTCAACCCCACGAACCAACAGACAATCATCAAGGCGGTGAGCAGCGCGCTGCAAACCAATGGCGTGTCAGGCACGCAAGTGAGCGCCTCCGATGAAAACAGTATGGACGATGCGTACAACAATCTGCGCGGGTTCGACGCGAAGACCAACGACGCACTCGGCCAGTTCAACGTACACAGCTACGCAGGCTCCAAACGTGCGGAGCTCCGCACTCTGGCGACGAGCAAAGGCAAGCGCCTCTGGCAATCCGAGTCAGGGCCGCTGAGCGTCGACCTCGCCAGTGACATCGACGCGGCGCTGTTCATGGCCGGCCGTATCATTACGGATTTGAAGGACCTGCAGCCGGAGGCCTGGATTGACTGGCAGGTCGCCGATCCCGCCCGAAATTGGGCAAGCTTTGCGGTCAACAACAGCCAGCAATCATTCACGCTGCTCAAGCGCTTCTACATGCACGCCGGCTTCAGTCGCTACATTCGTCCAGGCGCGACCTTCATTCGCATCGACACGGCCGACATGGTCGCGGCCGAAGCCGCGGATGGTTCGCAACTGACGCTGGTGGTGCGCAACGACGACGCCGCATCCAAGAGCTTCACCTTCGACCTGACCGCGGTCGCCAGCGTGGGCAGCGAGGTGGCCGTCCATCGCACTTCAGCCAGCGAGAACTTGGCGCAGTTGAGCGCGATTCCAATCATGGGCTACGCCTTCACCGCGACGATGCCCGCGCACTCCGTGACCACCTTGGTCATTCCCGCGCATTGACGCTGGCCGCACTCGCCACGCGCTTGGCGCGCTCGAGCGAGCACGGACTATCGGCTGGCGCGCTGTAAGACATGAAACGCTGGCGCTCGAGCGGCGCGGGCTGTGCGCCGCTGCCCGGCTCCGGAGTGCGATCGGTGACCAGGTACACGTCGTAGCTGAGCAAGCAATCCTCGGCGCGCCGAGTGCGTTCGGGATAGGCCAAGAGCCACTCCGAAAATGCCTGCCGATACGCCGAGTACCCGTCGTAAGGGATGCGCTCGGAGTACATCACGAAGAACTGACTTTGACCCATGTGCCGCGGCACGGTCAGGCCTGCTGGCTCTCGGTGATCGCTCGCCACTTCATTGTACGGATCGACGTGCTGTCCATCTGCCGTCAGCGCGTCGACGTAAATCATCGAA
>DASSMT010000231.1:0-3458 GCA_035688655.1 Polyangiaceae bacterium
CCCAGGCCCGGCGCCTTGGTGGTGAAGAACGGCTCGAAGACCTTCGCCTGCAGTTCGCTGGGAATGCCGCCGCCGGTGTCCGTCACCGAGAGCCGGACATAGCGGCCCGCCGGCAAGCTGTCGTCGCCGGTGAGCGACAGCACGTCCGTGCGGATCACGACGTCACCGCCCTGCGGCAGCGCGTCGCGGGCATTGATCACCAGGTTCATCAGCACCTGCTCGATCAAGTTCCCTTCGACGATGACATGGCCCGCAGCGGGATCGAGCTCGGACCTCAACCGCACATCGCTGCCGACCATGTGTTCGAGGAGCCGCACGGCTTGCGCGACCAGCTCGTTCACGGCCAGCCGCGTCCGATGCGAACGCTCTTGGCGACTGAAGCCGATCAGCTGTCGAGTCAGCGCGACACCGCGCTCGACCGCGGAGCCGATCTCCTGCACCCGTTCCTGCATCTCCAGTGAAACTCCTTGCATCAACACGTAGGCATTCGCCTGCAGGCCGGTGAGCAAATTGTTGAAATCGTGCGCCACGCTGGCTGCGACGCGGCCGACAGCTTCCATCTTCTGTGCGCGGATGAATTGCTCTTCCAGAACGCGTCGCTCGCTGATGTCGCGCACGCAGGCCGTGAAGATCTCCTCTTCATCGAAGCTCAAGCGTGAGATCGTGACCTCTGCCGGAAATTCCGCGCCAGAGCGCCGGCGACCGACCACCTCGCGCCGCTTGCCCATCGGCCTGAAAGTCGTGCCCGAGGTTTGGAACGCCGCAAAGTGTGCGCGATGCGCGCGCGCCACGACCTCGGGCAAGAGCAGGTCGAGCGGCTCGCCCATGACCTCCAGCGGGGAAAAGCCGAACACGCGCTCGGCACCTTTGTTGAAGAGCTCGATGCGACAGCGCGCGTCGACGGAAATGATGGCGTCGTGCGTGTTTTCCAACACGGCTCGGTAGCGCGCGTCAGCGCGTTGCTTGGCGCGCTCGGCATCCGCCAGAGCCTGCGTGGTGCGCTGGCGCTGAAGCGCCGTGTGCACCGCAATCGCGAACGATCGGCTTTCGAGTGGCTCGAGCGGGCAAGCGTAGGCCTCGAACCGGCTCATCCGGGCCAGCATTGCCTCGTCCACTCGGCTCGTCAGAAACACGAACGGCACGTTCTCTCGTTCTCGAATCTTCGTCGCCGTATCGAAGCCAGCCATTTCCGCCTGCGGCCGCACGTCGATCACCACCAAGTCGGGTCGCTGACCGAGCACCATGGACAGCGCATCCTCGCTGCTCGAGGCGAGCCCGGCCACAGCCAAGCCCAGCTCGCGCAGCAGCGCTGCGACTGCGCTCGCGACCGCACGCTCAGTCTCGACAATCAACACGCGAGCAGTCATCGAAATACCCTCCCGTTACCGAACTGGAGTCGACTCGTCATCCTGAGCATGCATCAACTCAGCCGCCGAGTGCGCGGGTAAATGCGACTCACCAGTGCGCTGTCGCGAACATCCGTGGGGCGACACCGCTCCGCCGTGTGCGGCCAAAACCGACTAGCTCGATTCAGCTAGCCGCGCGCGCTCACTCATCCGCGGCGTAGCACTCGCAGCGCGCTTCGGTCTTCGATCAGGCGCTGTGTGCGGAGCAGCGTTCGCTTGCTGGGGCCGACCAGAGTGATGCTTTTCGCGCGGCTCAGCAGTGCGCGATCTGCGAAGCTGTCGGTGTAGACAGTGGACCACTGTCGGATTCCGAGTTTGCGCTGTAGCTCGCGGACCTTGGTGCTGCCGATACAATGCGTCTCGGCCACGAGTCCGCCGAATCTCCGGCGCAAGCGTGAGCCGACGATGGGGATCGCTCCCAGCTCGCGAGCGTTCAGCAGACCGCGCACCAAGAGTGGCATCGTTCCGGTCGCGATCACGACGCGGTTGCCGGCGCGAATTTGCTGAGCGAGCTCGACGAAGATCGCGTCGTTGGCGTAACTCGGCAGCGTATGAGTGGCATAGCGACTCAAAGCCGCGACGAAGCTTCGCGTCGAAGTGCCGAGCGTGAGCGCCCAAAGCAACAGCGAAGCGCCACGCTTCCGCGAATGCAGCGCGAGCGGCAGCGCCAGCGGCAAGAGCGCCAGGATCAGCAGGAACCGAGCTGGGCGCCGAGCGCAATAGCCGAAGGCAAAGTCGAGAAAGGAATCACGGCTCACGAGCGTACCGTCGAAGTCGAACACGACCACGTCCGGGATCGCCTCGCTCGCCGCGAGTGGCTCGCCTTTGCTACCGTCCATCACCCTACGTAGCATGACCGATCGCGCTCGACCCGGGCGAGCGCTCTGCGGAATCACGAGGATTTGCGCTCGTAGATGTCGAAATCTTCGATCCGCTTCACGAACTGATAGCTGTTTTCGATGAAGCTCCCAAGCTCGGGAAAGCCGGGCAGCTCGTCGTGGGAATCGAGCGCGTGACCGGTGACCGAAGGGAAGACGTCGTTGTGTTGCACGATGATCAGCGCGGGCACGCGCCGGTGCAGATCGGCCAGCAGCTCATGACGCGCATAAGCCTTTTGCCACTCACTGCGTTGCGGCACGTCGTAGATGAAGCGGCTCGAGGGCGTGCGCTCTGCAAACCAATAGATCGCCGGCTCGAAGCCCCAGACGAAAATCGGATCTTCGCTGCGGGTGCGCGAACGAACTTCGAGCGCCACGTCGCGATCGGCGGCTAGATTGAAGTCCGCGACATACGACAGCTCGCGATCGACGGCCTCGCGCGTCTGGTAGGGCGCGATGCGAAACGCGTAGCGCAGGCGCATCAGTGCCCGTTCGCTGTAATCTTGCGGCAAATCACGGCTCGCTGTGCGCATGCTGGTCACGACGACCACGAACGACATGAAGGCCAGCGCGCCGCCGAAGCCGCCGCTGACGCCTGCCACGCAACGGCGCCACAACTTGTACAAACCGAGCCCAGCCAGAAAACCGATCAGCTGCAGGCTTGCCGTGTAGTGATAGGGAAAGAACTTACCCTGCATCGCCACGCCCGCGATTTGGATCGCGACGATGCCGAGGACCAGGTAGGTACCCTCGCGCTCGCGGCTGTGCAGCGGAGTGATCGCCGCCATCGCGATCACTCCTGCGGCCGCCAGCGCAGAGAACTTGAAGAAAGCCTCTTCGAGCGCGTAGTACAACATGCTCGCCGCTTGTCGATCTTGCCAACCGAGCGCGGTGTAACCGGGAGTGAACTCGCCGAGCGTCCAATGCAACGCTGGCCACGCCCCGCGCAGCCAAAACCACGCCGCGCACAGCAAAATCGGCAGTGCAGCGCTGGCTCCGATGATCACCATCGTGAGCAGCGCTTTGGCGGTCGAATCCGCGCGCTGCTGCTCGCGCTTCGCGAGATAGGCGCCGCACACGAACGCCCCCCCGCCGAGCGGCGGCTTGAACAGAAATGCGAGCCCAAAAAGAACGCCGGTTCCGAGCCATGCCCAAACGCGGCGCCGAGGATGTG
>DASSMT010000246.1:0-10518 GCA_035688655.1 Polyangiaceae bacterium
TCCGTGTTCAGTCCAAGCGTGCTGCTGGGTTTCGTGGCGGCGCTTCAGCTCACCGGTTGTAGCGACGCGCCCGCAGGTTTACCGAGCGCCGGCGCAGGCACGGGCGGAGAAGCCGAACAGGGCGGCGCGGCGCCGTCCGTAGCTGGAACGACGAGCAAGGGCGGCGAAGCCGGTGCGCCCGGCGAACCCGGCGCAGGCGGTGACCCGGGTGAAGCTGCGGGCGGAACCACGAACGCGCATTCCGAAGGCGGCAGCACCGCGAGCGGTGGCAGCAGCGAAAGCGGCGGCACGGGTGGCGGCGAAGGCGGCACGATTGCCAGCGGGGGCGACACGGGCGGAGCGACTACCGCCGGCAGCGGTGATCAGGGCGGCACACTGAACGAAGCCGTGATCCCGCCCTATTGCCCGTTTCATACCGATCCGCCGGTCGACGCTGGTGGCGCCGGCGGCGCTGGCGGCACGGCGGGCGCTGGCGGCACGACGGGCGCTGGCGGCAGCGGCGGCAGCGGCGGCTCCGCGTACAACGTGACGCTGCAAACGAGCCCCTTCGTCGGCAGCTATCTGGCCGATGCCGCAGGCAGGACACTCTACACCTTTGGCAACGACTTGCCGGGCGATTGTCACACGCCCCCGGTCTCGAATTGCGTGACCGATTGTTTGATCAGTTGGCCCATCTTTCCTGCCGGCGCGCGCGTGCTGGCGCCAGGGCTCGATGACTCCGCGTTCGGCGCGATTCAACGCAACGACGGCAGCTGGCAAACGACCTACTTTGGCTGGCCGCTCTACTACTACAAGACCGATCTGCTGCTCGGCCAAGTCGCCGGACAAGGCAAGGCCAAGACCTGGCACATCGTCGAGAAGAAGCTGCCTGCGGTGTTCATCATGAAGCCGGGCAGCGTCAAGTACTTGGGCGACGTCGCGGGTCACACGCTGTACGTCTCTGCGCAGGACCAAGCGGGCACTGCGACCAGCGATCCGGTGAGCAATTGCACCGGCACTTGCCTCGAGACCTTCGAGCCCTTTCACGAGAAGAACTTCTCGGTCGTGACCTCGCTGCTGATCGCAGACTTCAGCTCTTTCGCGCGGCCGGGCACGAACGGCGTTCAAGTCGCCTACAAAGGCATGCCGCTGTACCGTGCGGTCACCGACCTCAAATCCGGCGACATGAACGGGACCGCTGTGTCCGGTTTCACGGCGGCCGTGCCATGAACCCCGTCGCTCGATCTGCCAGCCTGGGCTGCCTGGCCAGCGCGCTGCTCCTGTGCAGTGTGCGCCCTGCAGCTGCGGAGGTCAGCGCGGGACAGCGCGCGACCGCGGAGGCGCTGTTCCAACAAGCCGCGGAGCTCATGGAGCAGAAGAAATTCAGCGAAGCGTGTGAGCAGTTTGCGGCCAGCCAAGAGCTCGATCCCGCGCTCGGCACCACGCTCTACCTGGCGGATTGCTATGAACAAGTCGGTAAAACCGCCAGCGCTTGGGCGCTGTTTCAAGAGGCCGCCGACGGCGCGCGCCGTGCGCAGCAGTCGGATCGCGAGCAGATCGCCAATCAGCGCGCGGCGAGCCTGAGGGCACGCTTGTCGAAGCTGGAGCTGCGAGTGCCGGCCGCTCACCGCGTGCCGGGGCTCGAGCTCCGAGTCAACGACGCGCCGGTGCCGAGCGCCTCTTGGAACACCGCGATGCCGGTCGATCCCGGGCACGCGCGGGTCGAGGCCCGTGCGCCGGGCAAGAAGCCGTGGATCGTCGAGCTCAAAGTGGCGGACGGGCCATCGAGTCAGGTCGTGGAAGTCGGCAAGCTCGCCGACGCGCCACGACCTCTTTCGAACGAAACCGCCGGTACGCTCGGCGAAAAGCTGGCGCCGCGAGATCCGGGCGCGACCCAGCGTACGATCGGCTACGCCGTGGGTGCTGCGGGTGTGGTGGGCTTGGTCGTGGGCGGCTATTTCGGTTACCGCGCTTTGGACCTGAACAAGCAATCGAAAGGCCAATGCCGCGCCGACGATCCGAATGCCTGCACCAGCGAAGGCGCTGCGACTCGCCACGACGCGCAGAGCGCGGCCACATTATCGACGATTACCAGCATCGGCGGCGGCGTGCTGCTCGGCACTGGTCTCACCCTGGTATTCAGCGCGCCTCGTCCGATCTCGAGTCGCGCGGACACCGCCCCCGTGCCGCACGCTTCCTTGCCCGGCTTCGGAGTTCAACTGCGAGGTGTGTGGTGAAGCGCCGGGACCGCTTGGGAGTGCTCGCACCGCTGTCGCTGCTCGCGTTCAGCGCCGCCTGCACCCAGGTCTTGGGCATTCAAGACGCCTGGGTCGATTCGAGCTTGGACGGCAGCGCCGGCACGGCAAACGCGGGCGCCTCCTGGCAGTCCGGAGGGGAGCAGAACAGCGGCGGCGTGAATAGCGCCGGCAGTACTCACGACCACTCGGGCGGCTCCTCCAGCAAGGCAGGCTCGAGCTCCGTCGCAGCCGGTGCAGGCTCGGGGTCGACGCTCGCTGATGCAGGCGCCGGTGGCGGTGACGGCCCGGATCAGCCGCCGAGCACGTGCGAGAGCTATTGTGACTCCGTGCTCCAGAACTGCACGGGCAAGTACGAGCAATACCGGTCGCGCTTGCAATGTCTCGAGGTGTGCAAACGCCTGCCGGAGGGCACACCCGGCGACGAAAACGTGAATAGCGTCGAGTGCCGCATCCGCCAAGCGCGCTTCGCCGAGAGCGAAGCGTTCCTGTATTGTAAATCTGCCGGTCCGCTCGGAGCCGGCAAATGTGGCTCGAACTGCGAATCCTACTGTTCCCTGATGGACGCCACCTGCACCAAGAGCTCGACCGCGGGCAACCTGGAACGGAGCTACTTCGACGATCACCAAGCGTGTCTGGCGAATTGCAGCGCGATGACGGACGACGCAACGGGACCAACGCAATATTCGTCTTCGGCGACCATCGAGCCGAACAGTCTGGTCGGCAACAACGTCTATTGCCGCACTTTCCACGTCGCAGCCGGAATCGAGCAGGACGCAGCGAGCGAGCACTGCCCGCACGCGATGGGCGGAGATCCATGCATCGCGCAATGAGCGCGTGCGCCGCAGATGTTCGTAGGAATCACTCTCCTGTCGCTTGGCACCGCGCTCTTGGGTTACCTGCTCATAAGAGAACCGACCGCAGCGAGCGCAAAGCAGAAATCATCGATGCTCGGTAGCACAGTCCGCGAATCCCCGTCCGAATCGGGCGCACCAGAAACGTCGACCGACGAGCCCCTCCACGCACCCTGGGAACCAAAGGTCGTCCTCACCTACGAAAGCGAAGTCGAGAGCGAGAGCGAGGAAAAGCAAACCCGCTCGGGACGGGCGCCCGTCGTGTTGAGAGCGTTCGGCGACACCGATCGCGGACAACATCGCCGTGCCAACGACGACAGTTTGCTGCTCGCGAGCGACCGCGGTGTGTTCGCGGTGGCCGACGGCATGGGCGGCTATGCCGGTGGCAACGTGGCGAGTTCGCTCGCGGTCGAAACGCTCAAGCGCGCGTTCGACGACGAGTCATTTACGGCAGAGGTGCGCTCGACGCGGCCCATCCCGCGGGACGGGCGGGAATTGGCGAGCGCGATGTTGCAAGCGCACGAGGCCGTGTTCCGCGCAGCCCGCGCCAATCCCGCGCACTGCAGGATGGGCACCACGCTGGTCGCCGCCCGCTTTTCGCCGCGCGAGCGCCGTGTCTATATCGGGCACGTGGGCGATAGCCGCTGTTATCGCTTGCGACGCGGAAGCCTGCGACAGCTGACCTGCGATCAAACCCTGAGCACGGTCGGCCTGCGGGGCCCGCGCGCCGGCGACCTCTTGCAAGCAGTCGGCGTGACTCGAGACCTGTCGCTCGACTTGCTCGTCGACCAGCCCGAGGCCGGCGACATCTACCTGTTGTGCTCGGACGGCTTGAACAAAATGATCAGTGACTCGCAGATTGCACGGGTGCTGGCCGAGCACCACGATCTGGAGGCGACCTTGTACGAGCTGATCGAACGGGCGAACGACGCCGGAGGCCGCGACAATGTCACCGTGGTCCTGATCAAGGTGCTCGACCGCTCGATCCACGACGTCGCGACCATCCCGAGTCCGCCCCCACGGCCGTTCGATTCCGCCGGCAAGCGCGGACGCTGAGCACGCGCACGTCCCAAGCTCGATTTGGAGCGAAGCTTACTCCCGATCTCGTCTTGCCGTTAGCACTCGGGTCGCTGCGGAAACTCCGTATGAGCTGCCCTCAGCACTGGCGATTACCACTAGTTGCAGCAACGAGATCAGGAGAAAGACTTTGAACCGAAATTACTTCAAGCTTACTCTGGCACTGGTTTGCGCGAGCAGCGCGCTACTCGCGACCGCTTGCTCAGCCGCGATAGAATCAGGCGACGAACGTGTCGCGTCGCAGGCGCAGGCGGTCAAGGTCACCGCGATCGACGCACGTCGCTCGCTGGCCGTCAGCGAGCAAACGATTCTGGCGCGCTTCCCTCTGCAGCGCGTGCTTTCGCAGTTGGCCACGCAGAGTGGCGTGCCCGGTCTGACGGCAACCTCGCTCTTTCAACAATGGTGGGACACGCAAAATCCCGCTCCTGGACTGTTCGCTGGCGCGCATTGCGACGACACCATGACGGAAGGCCTCGGCAGCACCATCAACGGCTATCCGTACCTTTGCCGAGACGAGGCCGAAGGCAGCCACGCGAGCTGCGATCCATTCGCGACCGACAGCGCCTGCGCGTACCTACCGATCGGCCTCTTCAACCGCTTCGATCAAGCTCCGGAAAACGGCGCGCACTGTGGTGAATATCGCATCGTGTACGCCAAGGCGTCCGGTATCACTTCGAGCAGCGACCGCAACCTGCTGATCTTCGAAGCGGCGTTACCGAATCCTCATCCTCAGCAGGGTCTGAAAGGCTGTCAGCAGATCGTCGACACGTGGGCCAACTTGACGCCTGAAAACGACATCCAAACGCGCGCAGCGGTGCTGGAGAGCTTCTATTTCAACGGCCAAGGCGCGGTGGTGCCCGTGATTTCGCTCGCCAACTTCGGAGACAATCCGCTCGGGGCGGGCCAAATCCGCACCAACCAATTCTCGAACACCAAGAGCGGTTGGTCGCTGCGTGAATTCAAGCTGATGCGCAGCTGCAGCGGCGACTCGTGCAGCAGTCTGCGCTTCGTACCCGTCACGGACAAGAACAATGGCTTCGGCCCGCTCTTCGCTCCAGACTCGAACCACGCGAATGCTCCCGCGTTTCGTAGCTTCTTCCCCTCGCAAGTCGCAAATTTGAACGCGACCAGCATTCCCGCGCTCGATATCGGCATGCCCGACGTCTTCAACACCGCGCAAAGCCAGGCCTCCGGCACGAGCGCGGCCGAGATGCGCTATTCGGTTCAATTCGGCTACGGCGAGAGCGCACTTCGCAGCGAGCTTCAGGTCCAGCTGGACGCGCTCGGCAGCACGCTGACCCCGGACGACATCGTCGCGCGTGCGCAGGCGCTCTCGTGCGCCGGCTGCCATCGTTTGAGCAACAATGCGGCTTTGGGCGGCGGCCTCACTTGGCCAGCTTCACTCGGCTTCACCCACGTGACCGAGCGCGCAACCGAGGTCGTCTCCGGCGAGACGCGCTTCGTCCTCTCGGACGCGCTGGTCAATCATTTCTTACCCGCACGTCAGGCGATCTTCGAGGATTACCTGAACAATCGGCCACACCCGTCCAAGGGCCCCAGCCATCCCCTGAGCGGCTCGAGCTCTCACGGTTGAGCCAACGACCGCCGTGCGGTCCGGGCGCGCATTTCCTAGTGGACTCTCCCCATTTCCTGGGGCATTCACCCCCCGGGCATGATTCGGACCACTGATCTCGGCAAAGCTTACGGCGCCCGTGTGCTGTTCGAAGGCGTGAGCCTGGAACTGAACGAGGGCTCTCGCTACGGCCTCGTGGGCGCCAATGGCTCCGGCAAGACCACCTTCATTCGCGTCGTGTCCGGGGACGAGCCAGCCACCAGCGGCACGGTGTACATCCCCAAACGCGCGCGCGTGGGCGTGCTGCGCCAGGATCACTTTCTGGACGATCAGGCGCTGATTTTGCACGTGGCCATGATGGGTGACCAGCTCGTCTGGAACGCGCTCGAAGAGCGCAACCGGATCGTCGATCACGGCGGTGACGGCAGCAAGTTGGCCGAGCTCGAAGAGCTCTTGATCACGCACGACGGCTACACGCTCGAAGCGCGCGCGACCGAGATCCTGGAAGGTCTCGGCATTCCCATCGCTTCGCACCAGCAAAAGCTCGCGACGCTATCGGGCGGCTTCAAATTGCGCGTGCTCTTGGCGCAAGTATTGATCGGCGGCCCCGATTGCTTGCTGCTCGACGAGCCCACCAATCACTTGGACATTCTGTCCATTCGCTGGCTCGAAAAATTCATGGCCGCATACCGCGGCACCGCGCTCGTCATCTCGCACGATCAGCGCTTCCTCGACAACGTAGCCACACACATCTTGGACGTCGATTACGGCACGGTCACCAGCTACGTCGGCAACTATGCGCGCTTCGTCGTGGAAAAGGCGGCGGTGCGCGAGCGCAAAGAAGCCGAGATCGCTCGTCAACAGAAGATCATCGCCGAAAAGCGCGCATTCGTGGAGCGCTTCGGGGCCAAGGCCACCAAGGCCAAGCAAGCACAAAGCCGGCTCAAACAAATCGAGAAAATCGAGGTCGAAGAGCTCGCGCAGACCTCACGCCGCGAACCTTTGTTCCGCTTCGTTCAAGAGCGCCCGAGCGGCAAAGAAGTGCTCGAGCTGGAAGGGATCTCGAAGGCCTACGGCTCGAAGGTGGTGCTGAAAGACGTTTCGCTGACCGTCCGGCGCGGCGAAAAGCTGGCCGTGATCGGCGCCAACGGCTTGGGTAAGTCGACGCTGCTCAAGATCATCATGGAGCGCCTGAAGGCCGACCAGGGCAAAATCCGGCTCGGACACGAGGTGCGCCTCGGCTACTTCGCGCAGGACCACCATGAGCTCTTGAGCAACGAAAAGCAGACACCGCTCGACTTCATCTGGGACACGGTGCCCACTGAAGGAACCGCTACCGTGCGCGGCATGCTCGGCCGCGTGTTGTTCAGCGGCGACGATGTGCTGAAGCCCGTCGGCTCGCTCTCCGGTGGTGAGGCTGCGCGCCTGATTTTCTGCAAAATCATCGCCGAGAAACCCAACGTGCTCGTGCTGGATGAACCGACCAACCACCTGGATTTGGAGGCCATCGCCGCGCTGGTCGCGGGCTTGAAAGCGTACGAGGGCACGGTCATCTTCGTCTCCCACGATCGCTCGTTCGTATCCGAGCTCGCCACGCGCATCTTGGAAGTGACCGCGGAAGGCCCGCGTGAATTCTCGGGCACCTATGCCGAGTACCTGGCGCGCGCAGGCGACGATCATCTCGACATCGACGCGGTGAGCTTGAAAGCAAAAACCGAAAGCGGAAAGGCCGCGAAGAGCCCCGCGCCCGCAGCCGCCGGCGGTCTGTCCTGGGAAGAGCAGAAGAAGCGCCGTAATCGCCTCGGCACCCTGCCCGCCCGCCGCGACAAGTTACTCGCGCAAATCGAGGCCGCCGAAGCGCGCAAAAAAGCGATCGCCGACAGCTATGCCGAGGAAGGCTTCTTCGAGCGCACGAACCCCGCACAAATCCAGACGCTGGAAGCGGAGAGCCTCGAGCTCGGCAAGCAAGTCGAAGCCTGGCTCGCCGAGTGGGAAACGGTCGAAACCGAGATTCAAAGAATCAGCGAGGGTTGAGGCTCGCGCCTCCGCTAGCGCCGTTGTCCCGCTCTCCCGCCCGCGAAATCATCCACGCCGAGGCCTTGGCTTGGCTCGCGGCACATCCGGCGTCCCCCGGGACCAGCGTCATCACCTCGCTACCGGACGTGAGTGAAACGCCGGAACGCGGATTTTCCGGCTGGAAGACGTGGTTCGTCGAGGCCGCGCGCGCGGTCTTGCGCTGGACGCCGGAGCCGGGCCTGGTGCTGTTCTTCCAAAGCGACATTCGCGCGTCTGGCGCATGGATCGACAAAGGCTATCTCGTGCAATGCGCCGCGGAGGCCGAAGGCCGCACACTGCTCTGGCACAAGATCGTCTGTCGACGCCCGCCCGGCACCATCAGCCATGGTCGTGCCAGCTACTCCCACCTGCTGTGCTTTGCGCACGCGCCGCGCCCCGGACTCACCCACCCCGGTCCGGACGTGCTGCCGGATGCAGGCTACAAACCCTGGAGCAAAGCCATGGGCGTGGACGCCTGCCGGCTCGCCTGTCGCTTCTTGCGCGAAGAGAGCGAGACGAGATTGGTCGTCGATCCGTTCTGCGGCCACGGCACTGCCCTGGCCGTCGCAAACCACTACGGCTTCGACGCCCTCGGCATCGAACTTTCGACGCGCAAAGTTCGCGCTGCCAAGCGACTCGTCCTCGACCTGACCGGCGAGTGAGCGCAGCCGAGCCCGGTCGCGCGCAGGCATGTCGATTTTTTGGGGGGCGCTCGCGCTCCCGCAACGCACCTCGCTGCGCGCAGAGTTCCCGCCGCTGCGCGCCGGCGCTCAGCGCGACTGTTCCAAAGCGCGTTTGACGTCGGCGAGGTGCTTGGCGGCGGAAAGCTCGTGATGAAAAGCGCCCAGGATCCGACGACTCGTGTCGATCACGTAGGTGATGCGCAGGGTGTGATTGAGAATGGGGAGTGAGGCGCGGTAGGGCTTGATGATGCGGCGCTCGGGATCCGCGATCAGCGCGAACGGCACGCTGTGCTTCTCGGCGAAGCGCTGGTGCGAGTCCACGGTGTCGCCGCTCACGCCCACGACGTTCGCAGTCAGACCGGCGAGCTCGCTCGCAGCATCGCGAAAGGTGCACGCCTGCGCCGTGCACACGGGCGTAAAATCCCGTGGATAAAAGTACAGCACCAACCGGCCGCGCTCGAGCAAGCCGCCCAGGCTGATGGGATTGCCATGTTGATCCTGAGCGCTGAACTCAGGCGCGAGATCGCCGACTTTGAGCATGGCCCCCGCGTCTAACTCAGGAGCACGCGCTTGAGTAGCCGGATCCCGAGCAACAGCACCATCGGCGAAATATCGATCCCCACGCTGCTCGGGAGCAACCGCCGGATGGGTGCCAGCGCGGGCTCGGTCAGCGTCCGCGTCACGTTCACGAGCGGATTGTCCTCAGCCAAGTTCAGCCAGGAGAGGATCACGCTGACGAGCACCACCAGCGAATACGCATCCAAAACCAGGGAGAGAATGCCCACGCACATGGCGTAAGTCCCAAATCGATCGCTGGCAATCCGCCCGGCCGCGCTTCGTCCTTGATAGTCGCGGCCTGCTGAGAGATACTGAACACATGAACAGTTCCAATACTGGAGACGTGAACTACGAGAGCGCGCCCTTGGTCGAGGTCGAGATCGACGGCACGGATTACCGATTGGACGCGGGCAAACAAGGCACCGCCTTGTGCATTTCCACGCGCGTGACCGGTTCTTGGGATTGGGCTTTCGGGGGCGAGGCGCGCTGGGACGTCGGGTCGCTGCGTTGCAAAGCGTTCGAGCGACGCACGCTCGACCAGCTCTCGCGCGCGTTCAAGGCCGCGCTCGAAAACGCAGACTGACGCGCGCGCTCAATGCGCCGAGCGAAAGTAGATCGCCAGCTGTACCGCGTACACCACGGCCAGCAAGATCAAGGTCAGGTTCACGCCGCGGTCAATCTGCTTGAGCACCACGCGCAGCCGCTGCGGCGCAAACAGCTTGAGGCCGAGCAGCAGCAATAAGCTGATGAACAGGATCCGCGACAGCATGCGGCGTCAGCCCGCCGAGATCGCGTCGCGCAAGGCCTGGGTCAAGGCGCTGAGCGCCTTGTTTTTGGACGCAGCCGGCGCGGATCGCGCGTTGCGCAGCAGCGTGCGCAGCTGCTTTCGCTCCGCGCGCGAGTATTGTGCGAGGAAAGCGGCGAGCTCGGTCTCCCCGCCATCGAGCAAGCGCTTGCGCCAATCATCCGCCGGGCTGCTCGCACGTCGTGTGCTCGGGTGCGACAAGTCTTCCAGCCGTTCCCGCAGTGCGCCGAGATCGAGCCCGCGCAGTTCTTGGCGGACGAGGCGAAGCCCGCGCGCCCGGGCGGTCGGGCTGGTGATGCGCCGCGTGTCTTGCACCACGCGCAGCACGTCTTCAGCGAGCTCGAGCCGGAGCAGCTGACGCTCGCTGATCGTGGTCAGCGTCTTGGCAAATTCCATCCAGGCAGCCTCCGAGCGCTTCCGCTCGGCGCGCAGATCGGTGCGCGACGTCAGATCTTCGTCTTCTTCCAAAGCCGGGTCTGGCGAGGTTTCGATGGGCTTTCGCACGGGCGGACGATAGCGCGACGACGGCGCTGCTCAAGCGCAGTTTGGCGGAAATCCGAGGCTCACACCGGCCGCGCCGGCAAACGCAGGGTAAATCGCGTGCCCTCCCCCAGCTTCGACTGCACGCTGACGTTGCCGCCCAAGGCTTCGGCCACGCTCTTGACGATCGCGAGCCCGA
>DASSMT010000350.1:0-37998 GCA_035688655.1 Polyangiaceae bacterium
GTCGGAGCGCTCGAATCGGGGAGCGCTCGAGTCAGCGCGGATGAGAGAATCGGTTTACGGTGTTAACGCTCAGCCAACTACTCGTGCAACATCGGCTTTTCTGGACCTTGCCTGGCGCGGAAGTGAGCCCGGGCAAGAACCTCACTTGTTGCGAAATTCCCAGGCTGACGCGAGGAGTCATGCTTTGACAATCCGGGTAGCCAGGCAACGGTCTAGTGCGAGCAAGCCCGTCCCGATAGCCGGGATGGTGAAGCCAAGCAGCTTCTGCATCCGCCAAGCGAGCGATTCGGAGCGCGCTTCCCCGCACCGATTCGAGGCAAAGCGCGCCTGCGTAGTCGCTCGCAAACTGCTCAGCAGAGGCGGCAGACCGCCGTTCTCGACTCATCGCGCGCGTCTGAGGCGGCTCAGAACACGTTAGCGAACCGGGCGACCCACAGCACGTCGTGGTAGAAAGCCTTCATGGCCGGCTGCAAGGTCACGGTTCAAAGCGTCTTGCCTCGCACGCTCGCGGCCACGCGACGCGACGTCACCATTGGCAACGTCGGGACCGTTTGGAAGCCGGCACTCGACAAGGTCTGGGAATTCTTGCGCTCGCAACCTGGTCTTCACGCCGGCGGGCACAACGTTTTTCTATATCACCACGCGACCAATCGCGAATCGACCATGCAAGTCGACTTCGGAGTGGAGGTGACGCGCCCATTTGCGCGCAGCGGCGAGATCGACTGCACCGAGACACCCGGGGGTGAAGTTGCGCTTGCCGTGCATCTCGGCCCTTACGCCCGTCTCAGGCAAACGCACGACGCGATCCACGCTTGGTGTAAGGACAATGGTCGCACCATCGCCGGCAAGTCTTGGGAAATCTACGGCGATTGGACGAGCGACGAGACGCGGCTCGAGACCACCGTGGTCTATCTCTTGCACGGCTCGGGCCGCTGAACGGTGACGGCCGGGCCGCCACATCGAGGACTTGACCCACTCAAGCAAACTGCCGCGCTTGTTTGATCAGCGAGAAGGCCGCGTTGAGCTCCTTCACGCGCTCTTCGGCGACGGCGAGCATGCTGTGCGGAAGACCTTTGGAAGCGAGCCGGTCTGGGTGGTTGTCGCGAATCAGCTTGCGATAGGCGCTCCGGATGTCCTCCTCGCTGGCGTTGGGAGTCACCCCGAGCAGGAGGTAGGCATCGTCGAGCCGCGACTCCGAAGGCGGAGCGCAATCGCGGGTCGACGTGGTCCGCGTGGTGGCTCTGAGCAGCGCTTCGAGTTGAGCCAAGTCGCGCTCGGCCAAACCGAGCAGGCGCGCGACCCGCATCAGCATTGCTTGCTCGCTGGGGTGCAGCGCACCGTCAGCCGTGATGGCCATGCGCTGGAGTTGCAAGAAGAGCTGAAAGAACGCGCTCCCGGGCGGCGCTAGTCGAGCAAAGGCCTGCACCGTGCCGTCGAGATCGAAGTGCGCTGCCTTGCCGCGAGTGAACGCCGCCTTGGCTTTTTCGGTCTGTTCCGGCGTCAATTGCAACCGCTTCAGGATCCGCTCGACGACTTGAATCTCCTCACGCGTGACCACTCCGTCCGCTTTGCACAGCGCGCCCATCACCGAAAAAGTGGTCTCGATGAACTGCTCGCTCGTGCGGCCGAGCCACCTGCGCAGTGCGAAGAAACCGATCGCGCCGCCGGCAAGCCCACCGAGCACGAAGCCGCCGAACCCCCCGAGCCAAGCGCCCAGCAACGCAGCCACGACGATCACTACCAAAAAAGTCATGCGCCGGGATTGTTAGTTGCTCGAGAGCTCGCTGGCTAGCGGCGGCGAAGCGCAGCCGCGGATCAGGCGTGTTCGCCCACGAGCTCGAGCATGAAATCGGCGAACGCACGGATCTTCGGGGAGGAACGCCTGCCGGGTGCCACGAGCAGCGAGATTGGCGGGCCCGGCTTGCTGAAGTCGGCCAGCACCTCCACGAGTCTGCCCGTGGCCAGAGGCTTGGCGACCGAATAATCGTGCGCCTGGAACACGCCCAGCCCTGCGCACGCGGCTTCAATCAAGCCTTCGCCATGATCGCAGACCAGCGAACCGTGCGTGGCGATTGCACCGCTGCCGAGTGCCCCGAACTCGAACTCTTGAATGGTCCCATTCGGGAGCACGAATTTCAGACAGTTGTGCGACGCGAGCTCGCCTGGCGTGCGCGGGATGCCACGCTGCGCGAGATACGAGGGGGCAGCGACCGTGACCCAGCGCACTTCGTGCAGCTTCCTGGCCGAGAGTCGTGAATCCGCGAGCTTGCCCACGCGCACGACCGCGTCGACGTTTTCGTCCTCTAGATTCAGGACGCGGTCGGTCAAGCTCGCGTGTATCGAGAGCGCCGGGTAGCGATCGCAGAATTGCTTCAGAGCGGGCAACACGACCAGCTTGCCGAAGAGCAGCGGTAGCGAAACGGTGAGACGCCCGCGCGGTGCGCGGTGCGCCTGCAGCACGCGCTCTTCGGCAGTGCGCACGTTCACCACTGCTTCCTGGCAACCGCGCAGGAACGCCTCACCCTCTTCAGTCAGCGAGACGCTGCGCGCCGTTCGGTTCAGCAGGCGCGAGCCGAGTCGTGCTTCGAGCCGCGTGATCGCCTTGCTGACGGCAGAGGGTGTGAGGCCGAGCTTTCGCGCGGCCGCGCGAAAGCTCTTGGCCTCGGCCGCGGTGACGAACGGCAACACACCACTGAAGAGGTCGGCCGAGCTGCCCTTCATACTCGCTCAGCGCACGACTTTGACGTTGAAATCACCGGTCTTCAGCACACCCCAGAGGCGAATCCAAATCGGCAGGAGTGCTTCGGTGGCGCGGGCGTTGCTGATGTCTCCGAGGTCGATCACGTCACGCCAGCCGAAGCCCGAAGTCAGCAATTGTCGCACGCTCGCCTTCGCGCTCGCGTCGTTGCCGCACAGGAACATCGTGTGATCGCCGGCAGCGACACGCGCCGCGTCGACCATGACCTCGCAGTTCACGGTGTTCAGCGTTTTGACGACCTTGAGCTCGGGGTGAGCGCGTTGAATGCGCTCGCCGAGTGAATCGTCGTTGCCGACGAACAGCGTGGGCGGCCTGCCTTTGGAGAAATCGAGCGGGTTCGAGACGTCAATCAGCACTTTGTCTCGCAGGTTTGCCGCCCCTGCTGCAGCCAGCACGTCGAGCGAGGCTTCGCCCGGCGTGCAGTTGAACAGCAACTCACCGAACGCGGCACTGTCTGCAAAGGTCCCGTGTGACGCGCGTGAGCCGAGCCCTTCGGCCCAGGCCTTGCCCTCGTCGTTGTCGGCGCTGCGCGAGCCGAGCTTCACTTCATGGCCCAAGGCGATCAGTTTTCTGCCAATCGTTTGGCCCACCATCCCAGTTCCCAATATTCCGATCTTCATTTTGGTTACTCCGAAGTTGAGCGGTCCACGTGCTCGTCGCACTCGTCGCACCCGGAGAAGGTAGGCCCGCCGGAGCCCCGGACAACTCTACCAGCCGGAACGCTGAAGGTGACAAAAAGTCATCTTAGGGGGCGAGTGGGCACTCCCGGCGGGCTCGGTCCGGCCGCGGTTTGACGCTTGCGGAGCGGCAAGCCGCGTGCGAGAGGTTCGGCGTGTCAGCCTCCGTCGTCCCTCGCGCCATCCCTCGCGCCATCCCTCGCATCGACCCTCGCCAAAGCCTCGAACCGAGCGTGGTGAGTTTCCTCGATGCGCTCGCGCAGGGGGGGTTTCGCGGCGACATCCGCAGCGATTACGGCACGCGGCTGACCGCCGCGACGGACAACAGTATCTATCAACAGCTGCCGCAGGCCGTGATTTTCCCTCGCGAGCAGCAGGATGTGGTGCTCGCATTGCGACTCTTGGCCGAGCCCCGCTTCGAGAGCATCTCGCTCACCGCGCGCGGCGGAGGCACCGGGACCAATGGTCAGGCGCTGACGGGCGGCGTGGTGATGGATCTGTCGCGGCATCTGCGCGGCATCTTGGAGCTGAATTTGGCGGAAGGCTGGGTCCGCGTGCAGCCGGGCGTGGTGCTCGATGACCTCAACGCGCATCTGAAGCCGCACGGCGTGTACTTCGCAGCCAATCTCTCGCCCAGCAACCGCGCCACGCTGGGCGGCATGATCTCCACGGACGCGAGCGGCGAGGGCTCACGGTTGCACGGCAAGACCAGCCGTCACGTGCTCGAGCTGTCACTGGTGCTACGCGGCGGTGTCGAGCACCGCACGCGCCGGGTGAGCGGTGCGGAGCTCGCGGAGCTGTGCGCGCGGAGCGACGTGCTGGGTGAAGCGTATCGCTTGGTGCGCGAAATCGCTCAGAGCAAGGCCGAAGACATTCAGCGCACCTTCCCCAAGCTGCTCCGCTACATGACGGGTTACAACCTCGCACACATGGCCACGCGCGATGGCGAGAGCGTGGACTTGGGGCAACTCGTCGCCGGCAGCGAAGGCTCGCTCGCGGTGGTCACGGAAGCGCGCCTGAAGCTGACGCCGTTTCAGAAGCAACGCGCGCTGTTCGTGCTGCGCTACCCGAGCTTCGACGATGCGCTGGCGAGCTCCGAGTGGCTGGTCGCGACCGATCCGGGCTCGGTCGAGACCATTGACGAGACCGTGATGAAGCTGGCCAAGGCGGACGTGATCTACGACCAAGTAAGGCCGTTTTTGCTGGACGAAGGCGGCGTGGAGACGCGTGCAATCAACCTCGTGGAATACAGCGGAGACGAGGTCGACGCCGTGCAGCGCAAAGTGGACGAGCTGCTGAGCTTGATCCACGACCGCAAGGGACAGCCCGGCGCGCCGCACGGTTACGCCCTGACCTGGAAACCGAGCGAGCGCGAAAGCTTGTGGAATCTGCGCAAGAAGGGCGTGGGCCTCTTGGGCAACGCGCCGGGCGCGCGCAAACCCGTGCCGTTCGTGGAAGACACCGTGGTGCCGCCCGAGAACCTGCAAGCCTACGTGCGCGAGTTCCGCGCCATCCTCGACAAGGAGGGCCTGTACTACGGCATGTTCGGGCACGTAGACGTGGGTTGCTTGCACGTGCGACCGGCGCTCGATTTGAAAGATCCCGAAGACGAGGCGCGCATTCGCCGCATCTCCGACGCCGTGACTGAGCTCGTGACGCGCCACGGCGGCTTACTCTGGGGAGAGCACGGCAAGGGCTTTCGCTCCGAGCTCGTGCCGCACCATTTCGGCCCAGTGTTGTATCGCGAGCTCCAGCGCATCAAGGCCGTCTTCGATCCGCACAATCAGCTGAACCCCGGCAAGATCGCGACTCCCTTTGGCAAGAAATACCAGCTTGCCACCATTTCCGGCCCTACCCGCGGCGCGCAAGATCGAACCATCGCCAAGGGTGATCTGAGCGCGCTGAGCACGGTGGTGAACTGCAACGGCAACGGCCAATGCTTCGACACCAATAACGACAGCGTGATGTGCCCGTCGTCCAAGATCACGCGCGACCGCATCCACTCGCCAAAAGGGCGCGCCGGCCTGATGCGTGAGTGGCTGCGCCTGCTCGCGGAGCGCGGGCTGGAAGCGAGCGGAGCTTTGCATACCGGGCGCGCGTTGCCATGGCCCGCGCGCCTCTATCAGCGTTGGTTCTTCCGCGCTCGCAGCGCGGATTTCTCACATGAGGTCTACGACGCGATGCAGGGCTGCTTGGCCTGCAAAGCGTGCGCCACGCAGTGCCCGATCAAGGTCGACGTGCCCGATTTCCGAGCTCAGTTTCTGGAGCTCTATCACCGCCGCTATGCGCGTCCGCTGGGTGACTACGCGACGGTCATGCTGGAGCGGATGTTGCCGTGGCTGGCGCGCGCGCCGCGCTTGTCCAACTTCTTGTCGCACAACCCGCTGACCTCCGCGCTGCTCGAGCGCGTTGCCGGCATCGTCGACGCGCCACGCTTGGATCCGAAGCCGGCGCTGGTACGACTCCGCAAGCACGGCATCCCAGTGTCCGACCTCGCTGCGCTGAGCGCACTGCCGAAGAACGACAAGTTGGTCGTGGTGCTGCAGGATGCGTTCACCAGCTTCTACGAGCCGTCGGTGCTGGAGGCGTCTTGTTTGCTGCTGCGCGGTCTCGGCTTCTCGCCACACGTGCTACCCTACTTCGAGAACGGCAAAGCGCTGCACATCAAGGGCTTCCTCGGGCAGTTTCAGCGCGTGGTGCACGAGAACAGCGCGCTCTTGCGCAAAGTCGCCGCTTTGGGCTTGCCCATGGTCGGCGTCGAACCCGCCGTGGTGTTGACCTATCGCGACGAGTATCCGAAAGAGCTGGGTGAGCCCGCGGGCTTTCGCGTGGCGTTGCTCCAAGAGTGGCTGGCCGAGCAATCGCTATCCCCGGGGCGGGTGCAGAAGGACGTGAAGTTTCGCCTGCTCTCGCATTGCACGGAGCAGGCGCTGGTGGGCAAGGCGCCCGCGCTTTGGGCCAAGGTCTTCGAGAGCCTCGGCGTGCCCTTGGAAATCGTCAAGGCGGGCTGCTGCGGGATGTGCGGTGTCTACGGTCACGAGGCGCGTCACTTGGACGAGTCACTGGGGATCTTCGAGCTGTCTTGGAAGAAGAAGCTGGATCCGAACGCGGACCGCGAGCGAGTGCTCGCCACCGGTCACTCGTGCCGTCATCAGGTGGAGCGCAGCTTGGGCTTCACCCCGCGCCACCCGGCCGAAGCGTTGCTCTCCGTGCTCGGCAGTTGAACACGACACGATCTCGTGTGCCTGGGTGCGCGCCAGCCATGAAGCTCAAGCCGTGGCGCCGACCGGCGCGGCGAGCTCGGCCTGTGGAGCGCTCTTCGCCGCCGATGTGTGCAGGGTGCGACTCGCCGGACGCAAGGCCCACGACACCACGGTCAGCACCAGGAACGCGAACGGCAGGAGTGTAAACGCCAAGGGGTCACCGACGGCAATCAGCGACACGATGGCTGCACTCACGTCGAAGAAAATACCGGCGTAGGCCCACTCCTTCAGCCGCGGAACGCCTGGCACCAGCAACACCAGCGCCCCCAAGATCTTCCACACCCCCAATAAAATCATGAAGTAGGCGGGGTAGCCCAAGTGAGCAAAGCCTTCGGCCGCTTGTGGGGAGCGCGCGATCTGGAAGACCCCGCCCACCAAAAAATCGAGCCCCAAAAGGCCGGTGCTGAGCCAGTAAATAGCGGTTTTGATGGTGATATCGCGCATGGTCGTCTCCATTTTTTGCTGGTTGAAAGTGCTCCATTCCCGGCTTTGCGCAGCTTCAACCGGGAGTTCTGTAGGGACGACGAACCACGCGACCGCCATTCGACAGCAGGCATGAGCATTCGTACGTAGGCGTGCAATTTTGTGGATCACGGATGCCGGATACAGCCATTGATCAGGCCGATGGCACACAGCAGCTGGCTGGGGGGATTTCCCCACTTTCCGAGCGCGTGCCGGCGCTCGTTCCTCACGCTGGCCGTGGGTCTGGCAGCCGCGTGCGGCTCGTCGGATCCGGTCTCGGCGGACGTGCCATTCCCTACCAGCTTCTTCAGCGGTGGCGCGCCGGCGATCGCGCAACCCAGACTCGCCACTGCGGGCTCACCCGAGGGCCCGATGCCCACGCCGGGCAGCGGCGCTGGTGGAGGCAGCGCGCTCGCCGATCCGTGCGCGGTCGTGCCCCAAGGGCAACTCGCCCTGATCGACGATTTCGAGGACGACAATCAGGATGCGGTGCCCGAACCCGGGCGTGAAGCGTTCTGGTTTCCGCTCAAGGATGACGAGGCCAGCACCGGGATATTGGTACCCGAGAAGGTGTTCCTCGGTGGCGTCGCCGGTGGCGCACACGGCTCAGCCAAAGCCGCACACATCACGGCCTCGGGGTTTTCGGTCTGGGGCGCTGCATTTGCAGCCAATATCAGTCATCTCGAGGACAACATTCGCTGCCCGTTCAACGCGAGTCGTTTTTCCGGCTACCGTTTTTATGCACGCGGCTCTGGCATGGTGTACGTCACCTTGCAGATCCCCGCGGTGGTCGATGAACAGTACGGCGGGACCTGCCGCCCGAGCGCAGGCGATATCTGCTACGACTCGCATGGTATCTGGATCACGCTCACCTCAGACTGGCAGGCGTACTCGTTCAATTGGAGTGAGTTCAGGCAACGCGGCTTCGGCAAACCAGCACCGTTCAACCCGGGTACGATCATGGGCCTGCAGTTCAACTTCGAGAAAGAGCAGCTGCCCGTCGATTGCTGGCTGGATGACGTGAGCTGGGACGATGGCTCGCCCTTTCCGGTGGCGGGAACCGCCGGCTCTGCAGGCGCCGGCGGCATGGCCGGGCTCGCAGGTGCCGCAGGTCTCGGCGGCGCAGCTGGCCTAGCCGGTTCCAACAGTTTGGGCGGGGTGAGCGGTCTCGGCGGCACCGCGGGCGCGAGCGGCGGGGCGGGTCAGGGCAACCCATGACTTGGACCCGAGTCATAGCTTGGGCGTTGTGCGCGCTTTCGCTGAGCTGCGGCGCTGGCGAGCCGGCGATCAATCGCGGCGCCCCCGAGCAGAGCCTGGAGCCCGCGCTCCGTCGCTTGAGCAGCGCCGAGCTCGAGGCCAGCGCGACCACCATGCTCGGGGTCGATACGCGCCTTGCCGCGGCGCTGCCACCGGACGCGCGCCAGTCGGACTATTCACGAAACGTGGCGCAAAGCGTGGATTCGCTGCTCCTCGGTCAGCTCTTCGACGCCTCGCGTGCTGCCAGCGCGGGGCTCGATCTGAGCCTGCCGCAGTTTCCCAGCTGCGCACGCACGGCCCTCGCGACCGATCGCAGCTGTGCGGAAACGACCGTGAAGGGGCTCGCGCGCACTGCCTTTCGCCGCGTGCCGAACGAACACGAGCTCGAGCAATTGCTGGGGCTGTTCACGCTCGGTGCAGAGGGTGCGGATTTCCAGAGCGGCGTCGCCTTGGTCGTACGCGGCTTGCTCGGTTCGCCCAAATTTCTGTACGCGACGACGCTGGGCAGCAGCCCGGCGGGTGCCACTCGGCTGAGCAACGAAGAGCTCGGCAGCGAGCTGTCGCTGTTGATCAGCGGGCAGCCCCCGGATGAAGAGCTGCTGCTCGCCGCCGCGCGCGGTGAGCTCGATTCGGGTCTCGAACGCGAACGGCAGGCGCTGCGTTTGCTTCAGACGTGGCAGGCGCGCCTTCTATACCGCCGCTTCGTGCAAGAGTGGCTGGGTTTGGTGGGCCTGGAAGGGCTCGCCAAGTCCAGCCAGGTAGTCACGGGTTTTCCGGAGCTGCGCGAAGCCATGCTCGACGAGACCAACCAATTCGTGGACGACGTGTTCGCACTCCAAGCGGGCTCGGTTTCGGCGCTCTTGGCGGGCGGTTACGCCTTCGTGCCCGAGCGGCTCGCCGGCTTTTACGGGATCGAACCGACAGCGCCCGGCGTGCGCGTCAACCTGACCGGTCTCGGTCGAGTCGGCATTTTGCAGCAAGCGAGCTTCCTGGCCACGTTCGCGCATGAATCGGAGAGTGCGCCGGTGCTGCGCGGCAAAGCCGTGCTCACGCGGCTCTTGTGTCGAGATTTTCCGAAGCCCACCGATCTCGGAGTCGACATCGTGTTCCCGCCCGCCGATCCGACCGCCACCACCCGCGAGCGCTACGATCGCCACGCGACGGATTCCGCGTGCCGCGGTTGCCACGGGACGCTCGACGGCGTGGGCTTCCTGTTCGAGGACTTCGACGCCGCGGGCAAGCTACGCAATAGCGAGTCAGGGCGCCCGATCGACACCAGCGGGAACGTTCAGCTCGACGGACAAGCGCTGGAGCTCGCTGACAGCGTGGCGCTCTCGCAAGCGCTCGCTCGCTCAGAAGAAGTGCGGCAATGCGCCGCGCGACAGGTCGTGCGTTTCGCGGCCGGCAAGACAGACGCCTCGGTCGAGCAAGCCTTCGTCGATTCGTTGAAGGGCAAGAGCCCAGCCCGGCAGGCCACTTTTTTGGGCCTATTCTTGGAGTTCGTGAAGAGCGATTGGTTCGCCTGGAGGAAGCCCCGATGACTCGCCGAAGCTCGTCAGCCATCAGCCGACGCGCAGCGCTCACGGCGTTGGGAGCCGGCGCAGCGCTCGCTGCGCTTTTCCCCGAGGCGCGCCCGCTGCGCGCGGCCCCCGCGACCGCCAAGTATTTCATCGGCGTTTACATGCCGCACGGCATGGCGCGCGAGTTCTGGCTGCCAAAGCCGGGCTTCGACATCGCCTACGAGGGCAGCTCGCTCGCGGCGTTCGACGATGCCAGAAGCTACGGGCGAAGCTTCCGCGATCAAATCGTGGCCCTCGAGGGACTCGATCTCACCGCTGGCCTGCGCTCTTTTACCGTCGGTCACGACGCCTCGCGCGTGATTTTGACCGGCAGCGGCAAGGACGGCCAGAACGCATCCATCGATCAATTTCTGGCGATCGACCAAGGCTTGGGTCGAAACACACCGCTGTCCAGCCTGGTGCTCGGGGTCGGCTCGGCAGCGCCTAACCTGGGATTTTGCATCTCGTACGCCAAGGGCGGCGCGGCGCTGCCCAAAATCATCGATCCGCTGGCCACGTTCAACCAGGCTTTTGGTCAATTCCTGGTCGATCCCGACCCGGCCGCCGCCGCGCGCGCCGCGCGGGAACAGCGCCTCGGCAAGAGTCTGCTCGACTATTGGACGAGCGATCTCGCCGAGCTCAGCGCGCGTGCGCCTGCGGCCGAGCGCGACAAGCTGGACCAACACGCGACCGCGCTGCGCGATCTCGAAAAGCGCGTCGTCGGGCAAGCCGCCCAATGCCCGGTGCCCGCCCGACCCGACGCAACGCAATTTCCGGAAGTGGCGTCATACCAGGGCGGCGAGCCGTATTTCGATCTCATCACGAACCTGCAGATCGATCTGATGGTGCAGGCACTGGCCTGCGACGTGACCCGCGTCAGCACGTTGTTCTTGGCCGATCTCAGCCGCACCCACTTCGACCCCGAGCTACCGGAAGACATCCACTTCGACGTCGCTCACCTGTATGCGAGTCCCGGTCGCGACGGCATGGGCGGCTCGGACCCCGCTTCACAGGCGCGCCTCGCGCGGCAGAACCGGTACACGTACGGGAAGATCGCGCGCATTCTTCAGCGCCTCTCGGAGGCTGGGCTGCTCGAACAAACCGTGCTCATGGCGATGAGTGACATGGGCGATCCGGCCAAGCACAGTTCGCGCCAAGTGCCCACGCTACTCGCGGGCGGCTGGGGCGGCGCGCTGCGCGGCGGGCGACACATCGACCTCGGACCAGAAGGCACACCCAGCAATCGCCTGCTCGTCTCGATTCAGCAGGCCTTTGGCGTCGAGAGTGACTCCTACGGCCAATCGACGGACACGAGCATTCTGAGCGGGACGCTGGCTTTGACTTGAAGCTCGCAGCACACGACGCATCTGCCGCGCGACCGCTGGCCCCGCTCCGGTAGGACAATGTGCGCAAGCGCCGGACGGCCTTTCGGTTTCTAGCAGCGCTACCGTGCTGCTAGATTGGGGATTCACACGTGCCGACGACATGACGACCCCGCGCGACCGTTTTTCGTCGCTTCCCGACGACGCCACGCTGCCGGCCTCGTCGGGTCGCAAGACGCCAGCCACCCCGAACTCGGGTGAGCGCAGGTCACTCCCTGCTCCCGGTGCGAACGAGCTCTGGGCGGGGAAGATCAAAGTGCTCGGCGAGCTCGGTAGCGGCGCGATGGCCAAAGTCCTGCGCGGTTATGACACCAAGCTGCGCCGCGAGGTCGCGCTCAAGGTCACGCGGCTCCCGCGCGGCGAGCTGCCGCGTGATGAGCTCGCTCGCTTCGCGGAGGAAGCGCAGATCACCGCGCAGCTCGAGCACCCGAACGTCGTTCCGGTACACGACCTCGGCACGGCGCCCGATGGGCACGCCTACTTCTCGATGAAGCTCATCCCAGGTCGTTCGCTGGAGACGATCCTCGAGCGACGCCGCGAAAACGACCCCGCGACGCTCGCTCAGTTCGGCTTGCGTCGCCTGCTCGATGTCTTCTTGCAGGTTTGCCAGGCCATCGACTACGCCCACGCGCGCGGCGTCGTCCATCGCGATCTCAAGCCCGCCAACATCATGGTCGGGGATTTCGGTGAAGTGCAGGTGATGGATTGGGGCATCGCCAAGCTGCTCGGGCCGAACGCGGCGCAACCGGCGACGGTCAGCACGAGCGTGGAAGAGACGAGCATCCCCGACGTGGAGCATCCCGAAGGCAATCGAGGCTCGGTTCGGCCGGGAGTCACCTCGGTGCGCACGGCCTCCAAGGCCTGGCAAACGCAGTACGGAGCCGTGATCGGCACGCCCGAATACATGTCGCCCGAGCAAGCTCGAGGCTTGCCCATCGACGGTCGAGCCGACATCTATTCCCTCGGGGTGATCCTGTACGAAATCCTGTGCGGCCAGGTGCCGTTCGAGCACGACGATCCGCACGAAACGGTCAAATGCGTGATCTCCGAGAAGCCCACGCCGCCGAGCTGGATCCAGCCCTCGACGCCGGCCGCGCTGGAAGCGCTCACGCTGCGCATTTTGGTCAAAGATCCCGCCGAGCGAACGCTGACCATCCCGCAAATCCGCGTGTACGTGCAGAGCTACATCGAGGGCATCGCCCGCCAGTACGAACGCAACTCGTTCGTCGGTAGCATCGCTTCGAGCGCGGGTGCGCTCGTGCTGTTCGCGTTCCTGGTCTGGTACCTCACGGGCCAGTCGATTGCCAAGGTGCTCACACTCGGCCCACCCGCGGTCATGAACGCCGTGGGTTGGTTCTTGCTGGTGCTCGCGGTCGGCTATCCGCTGTGGGCCACGGGGACTTTGTTTCGCCTGGGGAGACGGCCCTCCGATCCGTTCACCCCGCCCTCGACGCAAGAGCTGTTCGTATCCGGCTTCCTCGCTCATCGCACCTTCGCAGCGGCGCTGGCGCCGCTCTTTCAGCTCGTCTTCATCATCGAGCTGATTGCGCTGGCGAGCTTGCAAGCCACCCGCGGCGCGCTCGGTTCCTCCGAGCTCATGCGCCACATCTCGAGCCAAATGCGCGCCGAGTGGTCCGAAGCGCTGATCGTGATCCTGGTCTTTCAATTTGCGTATCTGTTCCTGCTCACGGCAGAGGTCCGTTTCGCGCGGCGCATCGACCGCTACGATCTGCTCGCAGCGCGGCCGCGCTGGGAATCGGTGTGGCCGGTCTTTCTGGTCGTCGTCTTGCTCTCCACCGTGATCACGACCGAGGTGCTCGATTGGGCGCTCGGCAGATCGAACGTCCCCCTTGCGACATGGCTCGGAAAAGAGCTCGCGCCGCCCTCGCTGGATCTGGTCGAAATCGCCAAGACCCTGGTATTTCAAGGCACATTCTTACTTGCCCTGTCGGTGGCAACGATGCTCGCCGCGTTCTCGTTTCCGGAGATCCTCGCGGCCCTGCGCGCGCCGAATCAGCCCGCGGACGAAGCCTCGGTCGCCAGCCGCGGCCAGTACTTCCTGCGCTCGATCGCCACCTTCCGGGTGGCTCGCGCCATCTGGCTGTACGGCGGCGCGATGATCGGCAGTCTCACCGCGATTCGCATGCTCTCCGAATCGACCGAACACCCCTTGCTCGTCAGGATCCTATACATCCTCGGCCCCTCGCTGCTCGGCTTCCTCGGCTACTCGACGCTGCGCCGCCGCACCCAGCGCTACCTCGCCCAGGAACCCGCGCTCGAACGCATGGTGCTGCGGCGCGTGGAACAGGCGCATGAGGCTCAGCGGCACGCAAATCTGGAAGAGCTCGAACAGGCCTCGTGGCGCGCGCGCTGGACGCAACTCTCCGCGCCCATCCTGGGCCTCACCGGCTATGTGATCTGGGTCTGGAGCGGCATGCGCCATGGCTCGATGCGCGACCTGCCGGTGCCACTCACGACCAAGGATTGGCTGCTGATCCTGCCCTACGTGTTGCTGTTCCCGGTGCTGCTTTCGCGGGACGCGATGCAGCGGCGTTTTTTGCGCAGGCCGGTGGGCAAAGTGAGTGTGCCCGCGGAGGCGCAGAGATAACGCGAGCGTTCTCTCGACCCAGAGTGTTGGGAGCGCGGACAGGCGATGGCGCGCCAGGAACCCTCGCACGGCGGATGCTCGCCGAGGACGAGGGTTCCGCGCAAAAAACAAAGCGTGCGCGCACACTTACTTGTTTCGCGCGAGAGGACTCCCTCGTGCTTGGTGATTACTTGCAGCGACGATCAGAGCACCGCTGTGGACGACCCTTGATGCCCAGCCGTCGGCGCTAGGCGTGAATCTTCTCACCCCTTTCGAGCATCGCGATCAGCTCTCGGATCTTTCGGGCGCGAGTTTCGGGCTTTTTCGCGGCCTTTTCGCGAAAGAGCACGGAGTAGCGGTTGGCACCGTTGAGCTGGGCAAAGAATACGGCGGCGCGCGGCGATGCAGCGAGCGCAGCGGCAAACTCAGCAGAGGGCTGAGCCTTACTGGCGGAATCGTAGGCGTCCTGCCAGCGGCCGTCGGCCTTGGCGCGCTCGACTTGGGCGAGCCCAGCGGGCTGCATGCGCTTGTTTTCAATCAACGCCTGCGCCTTCTCGCGATTGATCTTGGACCAAATACTGCGCGGGCCGCGCGGCACGAATTTGCGCAGCCAAGAATGCGCGTCATGGGTCTTGGTCTGTCCGTCGATCCAGCCGTACGACAGCGCGATATCGAGCGCTTCCGCGTAGCTGACGCCTGGCTCGGGCGAGCTCTTCTTCATCAGGCGCAGCCAGAGCCCTGGGGAGCTTTCATGGTGCGTCCGCAGCCAGCGCTCGAAGGCGCCCGCACTGGCAAACGTCTGCACGGGCAAGTCCGACTGCGTCTTCGCTTGCGCCTGCGTTTTCGCCTTTGCTTCAGGCGTGGTCTGGCCGCGTTTGACCGCTACTTTCGCGCGCTTTTTGGGGGGTGATTTCTTGGCGACGCTCAAACGGCCCTCTCTCCGCTACGTGGTCCCGTATGATGGTCGACTTCGCTCAGGCGAGCAAACATCGAGCCCGCGGCCCATGACCTCCTCTCCCGTTCGGTTCCTGTTCCTCGCGCTCGCAGCCGCAGTTTCGGCGCTCGCCGTAGGCTTGGTGGCCTACGTGCTGCTGCTCCCTGGCTTCTTGCAGCGCACGTCGACAGGCATCATCGAGCCACGCTGGCTCGCCCCGACAGCGATCTGTGCCACGCTCGTGTTCAGCAGCTTCGCGGCACAGCGCTGCCTCGACTGGGGCCCCTATCGCGACAGCGAGCTTGCGCCGAGCGTCGCGCTGGGAGTCGTCATCGCTGTGCTCTTGAACCTCGGCTGGTCCGTTCGACTACTCATGACTCACGTTGTGATCGCAGATCTGATTCGAGCGTGGCCGTTCGGTCCGTTCGCCTGCGCCGTAGGGGGAACGTCATTGGGACACTTTCTGCGCAAACGGTGAGGGCTGCTCTCGACGCTGAGTCGCGCGCGTTGGCGTTTGTAGCGTCCGTGCGCGACGTGTGTCGATATTGATTCGTTGCAAACCTCGAGGGTGAAGCCATTCTCGAGTTCGAATTCGCGCAATCCAGACAAAACGCGCCCATTCCGCGCTTTGCGAGCGACATGTCGCAGATGTTTCGCAACCATGTCTCGACAGTTTCTCCAAAAACACACTGTGTTGCGTGTTGCGATCGATCGAGTTGTGCGTTGACCCCGCGATTTTGGCTCATAAAGTGATCCGGAGAGTTGTTGGATTCGTGGACTCGTGAAGCGGACCCGGGGGCGCGCGCATTCCAAATGATCGAGGTCGAGCAATGAAGCCAATCAGTGGTGCAATCGTGAAGCTCGAGACGACGCGCGCCGCGCGCGAGTCCGAGTCACGTGCCGCGGCCATGAGCTTGGGAGTGATGGTGCCATGAGTATCTCGGCAGAGAGCGCGACTCTCCTCGGCGAGACCCCGGAGCCATCCGAGACCAAGCGCCGCTTGCCCTTGGTGGCGCAGTACCTGCGTTCACAGCAGGATCTGACGGCCGTAGAGCGTTTCGCTCGGCGCCACGCGGCGGACGAGCTGCCCGATCATCAACCTTACAAAGAGCTCATTCCCCTGACGCGGCCGCGCAACGGCGAGCAATACGCTTTTCGCGTCGATCTCGACGCTTGCACCGGGTGCAAGGCGTGCGTGAGTGCCTGTCACCACTTGAACGGCCTCGACGAGATGGAAGCCGAGACTTGGCGCTCGGTTGGGCTTTTGCACGGAGGCACGCCCGCGGCCCCCATCCAACAGACGGTCACCACCGCCTGTCATCACTGCGTCGACCCGGCCTGCATGAAGGGCTGCCCGGTCAACGCTTACGAGAAGTCTGCAGAGACGGGCATCGTGCGTCACCTCGACGACCAATGCATTGGTTGTCAATATTGCACCCTCACCTGTCCGTACGAGGTGCCGCAGTATTCCAAGAGCCGCGGCATCGTGCGCAAGTGCGATATGTGCAGCGATCGCCTCGCTGGCGGCGAAGCACCGGCGTGTGTGCAAGCATGTCCGAACGAAGCGATTTCGATTCGCATCGTCGATGTCGCTCGTCTGCTCGAGGAGGCCCAGGTCGATACCTTCTTGCCCGGCGCCCCATCACCTGGCATTACCGTGCCGGCGACGAGCTACGTGACCGAGCGCGTGTTTCCGCGCAACATGTTGCCGGCTGATTTCTATACCGTCCGCTCGGGCCATCAGCATTTCCCATTGGTGGTGATGCTGGTGCTGACGCAGCTCTCGGTCGGTGCGTTCGTAGTGGACTTCGCGCTCGAGCGCCTCTCGAGCGGAGCTTGGGTCGAAGAGTCACGACCCTTCCACGCGCTCGTCGGACTCGCGATCGGCCTCTTGGCGCTCGGCGCGAGCACCTCCCACTTGGGGCGGCCACAGCTGGCTTTTCGCGCGGTGGTGGGGCTGCGCACGTCTTGGTTGAGTCGCGAGATCTTGGCTTTTGGCGCGTTCGCGGGCAGCGCCATGCTGTACACCTTGTTCTGCTGGTACACGAGCGTCGACCGGCGCTTCGGACTACCGGGTGTCGATGCCGTGCTGCGCGGCAAGCTCGTCGCCGGTCTGGGCTGGGCCGTCGCAGCCAGCGGGCTGTGCGGCATTCTGTGCTCGGTCATGCTGTACGCCGTCACGCGTCGCCGTTTGTGGAGCGCAGGACGGACCATGGTTCGGTTCGGACTCACGGCGCTGGTCCTGGGGTTGGCAACGGCTCTGCTGACCTCTTGTGCAGTCGCGGTCGGTTTGGGTCGCTTTCAGGAGTTCAGCGCGGCGGGCGCCAAGCTGTGCTGGGCGCTTGCCGCCGCAGCAACTACCAAGCTCGTGGTCGACGCATCGGTGATGGTCAACCTGTACGACAAGCAACTCACCGAGTTGAAACGCACTGCGATGCTGCTTCGAGGTGAGCTCAAGCGCGTCGTCCTCTTGCGCGTCGCGCTGGGTCTGATTTCCGGGCTCCTGCTACCGCTCGTGCTCGCCGAGCAGCTGCGAGGGTCGGTTGGGATTGGAGCGCTGCCTGCGGTCCTCTGTGCGAGCGCTTCGTTCCTGGGACTGCTGGGCGCTGAATTGATCGAGCGTGCGTTGTTCTTCAAAGCATCTTCCGCACCCAAGATGCCGGGAGCTTTTTGAGATGAACCAGCCTACGAAGACAGGTCCTGCAGCGCTGGCTCGGCAACTGCTGCATCAGTCGGATGGCCCGCTCACGCAGCAACTGGTGCGCACCCCGGGCGGCTTCGGGCTCGGCCAAGTTCCCGAGCGTTTGGCGCCGGACGCCACGACCACCGCCGTGTGCGGTTTCTGTTCGACCGGCTGTGGCCTCGAGGTTCATTTACGGAGCGGTGCGGCGGTCAACCTCTCCGCCGCGCGGGACTATCCGGTCAATCAGGGCATGGCATGTCCGAAGGGCTGGGAAGCGCTCGCTCCGCTCCGCTCGAAGGATCGAGGCACCATGCCAATGCTCCGAGACTCGCATGGCGAGCTCGCGCCCGTGAGCTGGCCGGTTGCGCTCGACACCTTCACGCAACGGCTCAAGGCCATCCAAAAGAAACACGGCCCCGCGTCGGTGGCGTTTCTGAGCACCGGCCAGATCCCGACCGAAGAGATGGCGCTGCTCGGCGCACTCGCCAAATTCGGCATGGGGATGGTGCACGGCGACGGCAACACACGCCAATGCATGGCCACGGCGGTCGTCGCCTACAAACAATCGTTCGGCTTCGACGCGCCACCGTACAGCTATCGCGACTTCGAGGAATCGGACGTGCTGGTGTTCGTCGGTGCGAATCCATGCATCGCACATCCCATTCTCTGGGAGCGCGTGTGCAAGAACCCGCATTCACCCGAGATCATCGTCGTCGACCCGCGGCGCACGGAGACCGCCATGTCGGCGACCCAGCACTTGCCGCTCACCCCAAAATCCGATCTCGTGCTGTGGTACGGAATCGCCAATCGACTGATCGAGCGTGGCTACCTCGATCGCGAATTCATCGCGCGCTCGGTCAGCGGTTTCGATGCTTTCGCAGCGCACGTCGCCGCGTACGATCTGGCATCGACGAGCCGTGCGACGGGTCTCGCACCGGAGCTGATCGAGCGCGTCGTGGAGACGATCGGGCGCGGCCAGCGCGTGTCGTTCTGGTGGACGATGGGCGTCAATCAAAGCCACGAAGGCGTGCGCCTGGCGCAAGCGCTGATCAACATCGCGCTGATCACCGGGAACATCGGCCGCCCGGGCACCGGTGCGAACTCGATTACCGGCCAGTGCAATGCCATGGGCTCGCGCCTGTTCAGCAACACGACCAACCTGCTCGGCGGGCACGACTTCGCGAACCCGGAGCATCGAGCCAAAGTCGCGCGCGTGCTGAACATCGACGAAAGTCTGATCCAGCAGGAAGTGGGCTTGGCCTACGACCAAATCATGGAGCGCATCCTGTCTGGCAAGATCAAGGCGCTGTGGGTGGTCGCCACCAACCCAGCACACTCATGGATCAATCAGGCCGATGCGCACGAAATCCTGAGTCGCCTGGAGTTTTTGGTCGTGCAGGACATGTACGTCTCGACCGAAACGGCGACGCGCGCGCATTTGTACATGCCTGCAGCAGGCTGGGGCGAGAAAGAAGGCACGTTCATCAACTCCGAACGGCGCATCGGGCTCTTGAAGAAGGTCGCGCGCGCGCCCGGGGAAGCGCTGGCCGACTTCTACATCTTCAAGCTCATTGCCGATGCTTGGGGTTGCGGCGAGATGTTTCGTGCCTGGTCCACGCCCGAGGCAACCTTCGACATCATGCGCGAACTCTCGCGCGGGCAACCGTGCGACATCAGCGGCATCAACGGTTACGACATGCTCGATGATCGGCGCGGCGTACAATGGCCACTTCCCGAAGGTGAGGACGTCGCCGTGAAGAGTGAGCGTCGGCTATTCGAAGATGGCCGGTTCTTTCACGAGGACGGACGCGCACGTCTGCTATTCGAGCAGCCGCGCGCGGTCCCCGAACCGACCGATGACAACTACCCGTTCGTGCTGCTTTCCGGCCGTGGCAGCTCGAGCCAGTGGCACACTCAAACACGCACCGCAAAGTCCGCCGTCTTGCGCAAACTCTACCCGAGCGAACCCTACGTCGAGGTCAGCCCAGTCGACGCATCCAAGCTCTCGCTACGCCCGAATGAATGGGTGCAGGTCGAGTCGCGCCGCGGCAAATACCGAGCCCGCGTGCATGTGACGCACGTCGTGCAACCCGGGCACGTGTTCGTCCCGATGCACTATCCCGCGGCCAATCTGCTGACCCTGGCTGCCTTCGACCCGTACTCGCGGCAGCCCGCGTACAAGCATTGTGCCGTTCGCTTGGAAAAACTGGACGCTTTCGATCGCGAAAGGGCCTAGCCCTCGACGGCCTCTCCGAGCCCCGTGAGCCCGCCGGCGCAAACGAACCACTCGTGAACCCGACGCGCGAGTAGCCGAGTACGCAGGCGCGCGGGCGCATGGCGAATCCCGCGCACTGCGGGTTACCTAACTGCCTATGGCGAGCCAATTGGCAGTCGGATAACTAGCACGCGGCCGTCGGTCGATTTGCGCGTTCGCCGCAAAGACGACGCGCTCTCGTCCGCGGTGTGACCATTGTCTACACAGTCAAAGGATATTTCCATGAAACACCTGACACGAACGGTGGCGTTTTTGATCGCTGCTACCTGTTCAGCCTGCAGTAGTGGCGGCGACGCCGAACAGCGGACCGAGCCGACTGCAAACGACGATTGGCAACTGGTCGACCGTGCTTATCCGTTTCAGGGCAGCTCTGGCGAGACCGTGTGTGCGGAATATCGCCGCAGCGAGGGCGAAGCGCACTTCATCGATCGCGAATATTATCACTTGGACGTCATCAACGCGGGGCTCGCGGGCGACGGTTCACTGCAACCGTCCGTGCTCGAGGGGCTGAAATTGCGCGGGATCGAGCGCGTGTCGAGTTGTGATGATGCGCGCGCATTCATCAAGCTCAAGAACGAGCTTGCCGAGGCAGGCGGACCCGCGGATGTGCCGGCACCGATCGACGCGGGGTCGGCGCCCGCCGCGTCTGCACCGCCATCGGCTCAGCAATTCGTCGACAAGGTCGCGGAAGGCCAGAGCAGCAGCATCGGCGCGGTCGTGCGTGTCCGGCCGTGGGACGCGGGCGCGCAGGGGTTCGGAACCTGTACCGGCGTCATCATCGGTCCGCGAGTTTTGCTGACCGCGGCGCATTGCTTCTTCGCCGGCGGCTCGTGGAATGTCGAGGTCGACCACGGCTTGAACACCGCGTGTGTGAGCCAATCGGGAAGCACCTGCCCGGCGGTGCCGAATATTCCGCCGCATGCGCAAGTGACCCGCTTTCCAGGGTTTGGCGGCGAGGGTGACAGCGCGCACGATCTCGCCGTGGTGGTCAACAACGCCGATTGGCTGGAAGGCGATCGCATGGTCATCACTGCCAGCGCGCCCGGAGCCGGCATGAGTTTCTGGATCGACGGCTACGGCTATCACGCGGATACTGGCCAGGGGCTGGGCGTTCACGCGCTTTCGCTCAAGAGTCAGGGCATCGGCAGCAGCTTCACCGGCTACTGGCGTTCCTCGGTTCAGAAAGGGTTCGGACGCCCGTGCCGCGGTGACTCCGGCGGTCCGGCGATCAACACCAGTGTTTTCGCGGGAGGCCTCGATAACCGCTTGGTCATCGGTCTCGCGCAGAACATGTCGAGCGACAACATCAATTGTCCGGCCCCGGGTGATTACTTCCGGTACACCCGGATCGAAGACAAGTTGTCGTTCATCGAGGGCGTCATTGGTCCGTGCACGCACAACTCTCACGCAGGTTGGTCATTCCGAGTTTGCTACTGAGTAGCTCGCTCGATCGGCGGGGTCCGCGCGGATCCCGCCGCTCACTTTCGAGCGCGCTGCTGGCGGTGCTCGCGCTTTCGTGCTCGGGGGCGAGCGCGGGCGAATCTGCGACCGCTGCCTGTGCGAGCGAGCCCATTTTGGGCGGCAACGCGCAGCCCGGGTCCATCCCGTTCGATGCCGCACTGGAGAACACGCTCGGCAGCCTGGTCATCCCGAATGACGGCGGCGCGGAACCGACTGGCGACGTTGCGCTGTGCAGCGTCGTGTTCGTCTCAGCGCGGGCAGCACTCACCGCGCGCCACTGCGCACTCTCCCAGCACGACTCGAGCGTCATGGGGCGAGATCCGCTCGCGTCGGCGGAGGTCGTCCGAGGCAGCCCGCTCGACCCGACGGCACGCACGGCGTCAGTCGCACGCGTCTGGTCACATCCCGAGCTCGATATCGCGCTGCTGCAGCTGGCGATGCCCGTCACTCGTGCACCGATCCCGCTGCTCGATGAGCCGATGGGCGACGAATGGTCGAACGCCTCCGTCGAGCTCGCTGGCTACGGCTTCTCCCGCGACGAAGGGCTCGGCGTTCTGCAATTTGCCACCGAGCAGATCGAGGGCCTCGAAAGCGATCGCATCGTGGTGAGCGGTGACGGCCACAGCGGCGCCTGCAAAGGCGATTCGGGCGGGCCGCTCTTCGGATCCACGCCGAGCGGAGAGCCACGAGTGATTGGGGTGCTGCAAGGCGGAGCGCCCTCGTGCGCGGGCACGGACTATTACACACGAGTCGATCGCTTGCTCGACTGGGCACCGCTCGTCACAGTGCTGGCGGCGAAGGACAGCAGTTGTGTGAGCGACTGAGTGACGGATTTCGCCGGTGTGCGCATCGAAGCAGAAGGTGTGCGCGCCGAATTCGAGAATGAGTGTCTACGCACGCGAGCGTGCACATCGTCGCGCACGTTGCGCGATTGACGAGCGCCTGCTACTGCTCGGTCCGTGCTTAATCTGAATAGGGGCGTGCGACTCACGGCGCTCGGCCCGGACGTAGTCCTTTTGACTGCACCCAGCCGCGCGCGGGTGCAGACCGAGAGTGCGTGGCTCACTTTGGCCGAACAAAGCGTGGTCGATCTCGCTTTACAGGGGCTATCGAGTCGCGCCATCGCCGAGGCTCGCTGCTGCTCGCCGAGCACCGTCGCCAATCAACTGGCGTCGGCCTACGCAAAGCTGAAGATCTCCGGTCGTCGTGAGTTGCGCGCTCGACTCGGTCGAGAATGAGTTTGGCGTCATCCTTGAAATATGCAGTTTCGGTGATTGAAAGTGCCTATCACCTGGGCTGCGAAACCGAAGATTGGCTCGCTGGGTTGTTGTGCTCAATCGCGCGCGTGCTTTCCTGTGCGCCGCGCGGAGCCGCGGCAATTTACGACGCTACCTCGCCCAATTGGGTCCACATCTCGTCGCTGGTGCAGCGCGATTTGCCGCCCGCATTCCTGGCCGAAGCGTTCAATCAACCGCCGGCGTCGGAAGCCCATGCTCGCGGCTTGGTGAACTTGTACCGCACCGGCATGTTCGGCTCCGTGATCGATCGGGTCACCCCCTACGTGCCCGCGTACACGGAGTTGCTGCGTCGCTTCGAGATGGATGACGCAGCCGTGATCATCGCAGCCGACCCCACCTGGAGCGGGACGCTGTTCGCGTTGCCCACGGCACGGCGCAATGACTCTCCGCGCACCCGCTATGTGTGGCGGAAGATCATGGCTCATTTGGCGGCGGGGCTACGCCTACGTCGGCTACTCGGGCATGCAGCTTTCTCGCGGTCGGTTCCCGTGGAGCACGCGGAAGCAGTGCTCTCTCCCCAAGGAAAGATCGAACACGCGCGCGGTGACGCAAGCACTCGCGACGGGCGCGAGGCGCTCCGCGACGCTCTGACCCGGATTGACGCAGCGCGCGCTGCGGCGAGCGAGGACCGAGCGGAACACGCCATCGAACTGTGGCGTGGGCTGATCTCCGGCCGCTGGTCTCTGGCCGAACACTTCGAACGCGACGGGCGGCGCTACTTCGTCGCCTTCCGCAACGACCCACAGTTTGCAAAACAGCGGGCGCTCTCGCCGCGCGAGCTGCAAGTCTTGTCCTATCGACGCATGGGCTGCTCGAACAAGCTCATCGCCTACTCGCTCGGCCTGTCGCAAACGTCGGTCGTCAAATACCTGGGCCGCGCCCGTGAAAAGCTGGGAGGCAAGAGTGCGCTCGACGCTCTGCAGTCCCTCCTGCCCACTTCGGCTCAGCCGCGCGATTTCGAAGGACCGACCTCCTAGCCGGCACGCGCCTCGCCGCGCGCGTCAGCCCACGGACAACGCGCTCTTCAGCTCGTCGAGCAGAGCGCGCGGGGTCACGCCCGCGATGGCGCGGAAGTCGGCGATCAGGTGCGCCTGGTCGTAGTAGCCGGCAGCGCTGGCGATGCCAGCCCAGTTCGGTTCGTGGTCTGCGCGGGCGGCGTGCAGCGCGCGCCGGAAGCGCGCGAGCTGAGCGAACACCTTTGGATTCAGGCCGAAGGATTCATGAAACACACGACGCAGGTGGCGATCACTCACACCGAGCTCGATAGACACTGCTTTCACATTGGCGTGTGCCAAACGCTCGGCCGCGTGGAGCGCGAGCGGCACGCCCGCGCGACGATCGGCCGCCAGGGCGAGGCGTTCGGCGATGGCAGAGTCCAGGACTGCAGCGGCGTCGACCGTGGCGCGCGCCGCGGCGAGCCGCTCGAACAGTCGCCGCGCTTGCGCTTCCCCCCACAGCTCTTCGAGCGGGACGATGCGCTCGGAGATGGCCGATGCCGGCGCGCCCAGCACTGCTTCATGCGCACCCAGACGCAGACGGGCCGTTACGGTGCGCTGCCCGCTGAGAATGAATTTGCGATGAACTCGTTGTCGCGGGCCGAATGCGTGCACGTCGACGCCCGTTCGCGCTGCTGGGCCGAAGCGAACGACCAGATGGGCCTCCGGGCGTGGAATGGCGATCCCCGGTGCATCGAAGTGGCGTTCGTCCACGAGCAGCTCGGCCACCAGGGACGTAGTCGACGCCTGGGGCGCGATGCGACGACGGGAAACAGCGCTCAGCGGCATGCGCGAAGTGTGTCGTCGGCGAGCGGATTAGGCAACCTTCAGCAAAGCTGTCCTCACGGCCAGCGCCGATGCTCACGTTCTCGCGCATAATCCCTCCGAAATCCTATTCGAGTCACCCGATCGCGCCTGACTCGAAGGTTCGGAGGTTCAAATCGCCCCCGCGCAACCACTAGGAAGAACGCGGAGTTGGCAAAGGCTGACTCCGCGAGAACTCCGTCGTGCAATCGCACTTCGAGCTTTGAGCCGGCCTGTGGGCGCCGCGCCCGCTTGCCAAAACCCAATCGACCTCACTTGTCATATCTGTGCCAATTTGTGGCACATCTGGCCTCGTTGCCGGGCCGATCCTGCAGTTACTCGGGGCACGCAATTTGCTCTCTTCGTGTCATGGCGAGCGGGCTCTGGTTGAGTCGCGGTGGCGCTGTCCGTCTGGGGCACTGCTTGCAGCTTCCCCGCTTTGACGAGCGGTGATCGGGAACCTGCCAATTGCAATTCGCCGGCGCCTGTAGACGCATGTCCGCAGAAGCCACCGGTTTGCACGCCTGTGGTGATCCCGGAGTCGCTACCGGCTTGCAGCAGTCTGCCCTCGGTGGAGCCACACGGAACGACTCGCGCGTCCGCCTCGATCGTCGTGGATGAGTCGAACGTGTATAGCGCCGCTGGCAGAGGCGTCACCGTGATCCCGAAGTCTGGAGCAGCGCCGTGGGCGCTCGTTTCCGACACGATCGCGCGCGCAATCGCGGAGGATGACACGAACATCTACTTCGCCGGCGATCAACTGTGGAGCGTGCCGAAAACGGGTGGCGCGGTCCGCGTGCTCTTCGATCAGCCAACCGACGGCATCGCGGTCAGCGATGATTCGGTGTTCTTCTGCGACTACCCTCTGGGGACACGGCCGAAGTTGCGCCGGTGGTCGGAGCCAACCGGCGTGGAAGAGGTGGCAACATTCACGGACGCTAGCTCGTGCGGGCGCTTGGTGGTCCAAGATCGCAATGTTTACCGAATACCGCTCGCTACACCGTGGGCGCGAGCGAGTCGCGTGCGGATCGCTGACGGCGCAGAAGACCTCATCGCCGACAATATCCAGGTGTCGCGCGGCTTCGCGGTTGCAGGTCCGTTCCTCTATTTTTCCGAAGCAGACAGCCAATCCATTCAAAGGCTCTCATTGGCCGACGGCACGAGGAGCACGCTGTTTAGCTTTGCTGGAGACCCGTCGGCGATCGATACGGATGGTTCTTTGCTTTACGTGATCGTGCAATACCTGGATGCCGTCACTAAGCATTACACCCCTGCTCTCTTGCGTATGACGGTCGAAGGCAGCGATCCGTGTGTGGTCGGTTCGGCCGCGTTTGATGCGTCGCTAGTCGTTTCTGGTGATCGCGCGTACTGGACGGGCGACTGCTTGATCCACGGCGCCCGCTGACGCGCGCGGACGGGCGCGATGCTCGCGCCGCGTCAGCGTCGGGTGCTGGTTGCGAGCCTCTTCCGGTGCTGGACGCGTACGGGGCTGGCTTGTGCCCGCCAAGCGCAACGACCTCGACCGTCATGCGCTGGCCCGAGCGGCAGCTCTTAGCTTGCCTTCGGCGTTCCGAGCCTCGGCGTTAGCCATCAGGCTGCAGGGCCCCATGACGTCCGGTCCTTCAGGCTGCAATCCGCACGCGGAAAACCGCAGGAATCTCGTGGTACATCGGAATATCGCCCCCCGCGCAACTACACGTCGACGTCGGGCGATTCCGTGAGCCATCGGAGGGCCAGGACGCTTTCCTAGGTCGACTTCACGGATGAGGTCGACTCGCTACCCGAGCTTCCCAACGAGGTAGCGTTTGTTCGACGCGGTTTCAAGCCTCTGCCCGGGGGGCTTCCACCGACGTTCATGGTTAGCGGAGCAGGACCGCGCTCCTCATCGCCGAACGGACCAAACAGGTACTCGAGGCGCGGGCCTTTTCGGCCATTCAGATCTTGCCGTAAGATCGCGCCGGGCTCCCGTGATGGTTCGCTGGCGGAGGCGCTTACTGGTCGCGGTCTCGGCCGCCTTGGCCGTGGGTGCGGCGCTGCGCTTAACGGCCAGGAAGGTGAGCGCCCCGCGCGCGGCGCCCCCAGTGCCGCAAACCAGCGCGAGCGGCGGGCCCGTGCTCGGCGGGGACTGCCGGAGTCCCGGGCAACTGCTCTGGTTCAAGATCTTCGGCGGGAGCCAAAGCGACGGGCTCTCTGCTCTTTCGGACGCTGGGGAGAACTGGTGGGCGGCCGGGTACACGGGCGCCCACGGGGCGGCCACGTTTCCCTCACGCGGTTGGCTATTGGTCGGAGTGGCCGATGGCCGGCTCGTCGCGAAATACACGCCTGATCTTCCGGGTCCGATCCGCAGCGCGGCCCACGACGGATCGAGCCCCCTCGTCGTTGCGTTCGCCGAGGAGGGCGGAGCCTACCGCCTCTTCGCAGAGAATCGCACGCAAGCTTGGGCACTCGCCGGCGGCGAAGGGACGGTGTGGCTTGGAAGCCTCGCCGACGATCGAGTGGTCGTCGCGAGACACGCGAAAGAGGGCTCCTCGAACGACCTCGTGCTGAGCGCGCTCGATACGCGTGCGGGCGTCGAACACTGGCGCACCGCAATGCAGTTTTCCTCATTCGAAGCCGCGTATGCCGAAAAGGATGCGGTGACGCTGTGTGGTCACGGCAGCGGGGTCCAATCGGGGTGGCTTGGGATTACACAGGTCGGTGCCGACGGACAGCTGCGCTTCACGCGCTGGGTGGGGCACGGGCCTCCCGACGGCTGTACTGATCTCTTCAGCAGCAATGGGCACGTGGTCGTACTCGGCGCGTTTGGGGAGCATTTGACGATGGACGGCGAAACATTGCTCGATCCGACGCCCGTGCGGGGAGGCCCTGTTGACTCCTTCCTGCTCGCTCTCGGCAGCACGGGCAAGCGCGAGACCGTGCTGCGCCTAGCTGGAGCAGAGCTGGACGCACGAGCGGTCGCGGTCCGCGACGATCAGCTGTTCGTTGCAGGGAGCGTCAGCCGGCAGCGAAATCCACCGGAAGGCGCGCGCAGGTCCGCATTGCGAGGAAGGTTCGAGGACGAAGACTACCGTCCAGCCGTTCGTCGTATCGACTCGCGCGGCCACGTGGAATGGCAGTGGCCAGCTCCCGAGTTGGCCTCGCAGGCAAGTGCCGCGGGGCTCGGCGTGGTACGCGACCTGATGCCGTGGCGTGGGGTGCTGCTCGCCGCAGGGAGTTTCAGCGGCACGCTTTCCATTGCTGCAGACGTCAACGTGACAGCAACGGAAGCGTACGACGGATTCGTTGCCGCCCTCTGCCCGTGACTTTCACGGGGCCGGCGACAACGAGAACATCAGCGTCGTGTTTCTTTGACCGGGGGCGGCGCTGCGGTCGCGCCTCGTTCGAAGTTGCGTCGCGACATCTCCACGTAGATCCGCTCCGGGCTCGTGCCACTCGCGAGCGCTGCCTGCGCCTCCGCCAGCTGCGCGTCGACGATGCGCTTGAATTCGTCGGTTTCACGCGCGCCGACCACGCGCACACCGTTGACGAAATAGGTGGGTGTTCTGCTCGCCCCGAGCTTCTCCGCGAGAGCGACATCCTCGTCCACCTTCCCCTGCCAACGGTGGCTTGCCAAGCCCTGGGCCAGGGCGGCGCGCGCGCCCAGCTTGAGTCGCTCGGCCAAGACCAGATAGTCGTTCGTGCTCGCGGTCGGTAAGCGCGGCGGGGGTCGCGTGTACACACGATAGGCCTGGAATGACAGCGCAAAGTCCCAGAACCCCCGTTGGCCACCCAGCACGAAGAAGCCTTGCCCGACTTCGCCAGCGGACGGCGCGTCCGGGTGCGCGCCCGATGTACGATTCTTCCAAGCGACCCGTAGCTGGCTCACGCCGTAGACATGGACAAGGTAGTACGGCGTTCCGAGATCGTGACGGCAAGGCTCGTCGTCGTGTTCGCAGCGCGCATCCTCATGCTCCGCAAATACGACGATCGTGACGGGCGCCGTGCGGCTCCCCCAGATCGGATCCGACTTGCCGAGCGGGATCGGCGAGTCCGCGTCCGACCACTCGTCGGGCGGCGTCGACAGCGCACGATCTCGCCCCTGCAGAACGGCCGATTGAAACCGCTCCGCCCAAGCCTTGCCGCCCGACACCGTTAGCTCCAGAGCGCCGCCGTTGATCGACATCCGGCTCGTAGCTTCGGGATCGCGATCGAGCTTCAGCTCCACCTGCGTCACCTCGCGCAGAGAGAGAGACTTCGTGTCAGATCCAGGAGGCCCTTTGAACAGCAGCCGGCGATCGGTGAGCAGGCTCATACCGGCTGCCACGTCGAAGCTGCCCTGAGCACAAAACAGCTCGATCGTCTCACCCGGTTCGAGCGCTGCAAGCTCGCGGATGGCGCGGATCCGAAACTCCGGCAGCCCATCCGCAGCGACCGGGTGATTGGGCAACGACAAACTCACGATCACGAGCGCGATCCCCACGGCGATCGGGATAGCGGCATTGACGGCCAAGATCAGCGTGCGCAAACCGCCCTGCCCGAGCGTGTCCCACGGTTCGTTGAATGCCGTGGGGGGCGATGGCGCAGGCGTCGGCTCTTTGACTGCGCCGCGCTCTACAACGCGGACGCCAACGATTCGCTCGCTGAACGTGGTCCCCACCACGAAGAGCTGGCCAAGTGCGATCGGAAACCAATTCGCGAGCAGCAGGTTGTACGCCGCGCAACGCCAGATGCCCGCCGGGCTTCCGTCCGGCGCCACCAGTTGTAACCCGAGCAAGCGCCGACCGAGACTGCGGCCACCGATACTGTCGCGGCCGTAGGTCAGCGCGGCCACTAGTAAGAACACGCCCGGCAACTCCGGCCAATCCGCTGGCGCGTCCGACGACGGCGGCCCCCGGGTGTGGAGCAGCAGCGCCGCAACCGCACCGCCGAGCACGGCGACGTTGAACGCGAAATCGATCGCGAACGCAAGCGCCCGGCGACGAGGGCGGGCCGGGCTCACGCGAGCTCCAAACGTGATGCCCACTCGACCCTACCTGCCATCGCCATGCACTCGGCATAGCCGAGCGAGCGTCTTCGGAATATGCGGTGATACCTCGGAGGGCATAGGAAATCCAAAACACCTCTGCGATGTGTGCAGCGCAATCGGTGAGGTCGCGCTCGGGGACAGGACGCCACGCGACGGTCCAGGTCACTTGCTCTTCGCCTGTTTCTTCGTGGCGAGTTCGCGCACGAACGCCCGAGCTCTCTCGAAGTCCTCGCGCCCGAGCGGTTTCGCGTCACCGCTGCGCAGGCCTTCCAGTAGGAGACTCTCGAGCTCCTGCTCACGCTGACGATCCTGGTCGCCGCGCACCAAGTCGCGGAAGTACTCGCTGGCGTTGCCATAGCGGCCGCTAGAAACCCGCTCCTCGACATACGATCGCATCTCGTCGGTGAGGGAGATATTCAGGGTAGCCATGGCTATTTAGCAAACCTTGTCAAAGTTTGCCATCGCTGACAGCTGGCAGCGATGGGCCCCCCTGGCAGCGCTTCGAAGGGTTCGCACTGTACGACTGCGCGCCACGCGCCGACGAAGCGATATCCAGCACCGTCGAGTCGGGGTATCAAAATGTGTCGCACGAGTTCTGTTCTTCTTTCGTTGCTCCTCCACACACAATGCCTGATCCGTTTGGAAATAGGCATGTATACGTCGTGCTGTTGGCGGCGAAAGTCCCGTGCTCCTGGGCGCACTTTGTTTTGATCGTACCGACCCCATAGAGTCGTGTGCGCATGGGGAGCTGGGCCGAGTCTGCGGTGACTTCGTCGGATGTCGCGGACTCGATTGCGCATCCGCCCAGGAGGAGCGCCGCACCGAGGGTTAGCAAAGCGCTGTGAATCGACTTCGAGCAGTTGAACATGGTGATTTCGTCCTTTGAGGTTTGGCGGGCGAGTTTCGGCGCGTGCTGCTCCTTACAGCAATGCTCATGCCGCCTGCTTCTCCTGGGGCCGTGAACGGTCCTGCTCGTGTTTAATTGAAATTCTGACAGCAGCGAGGGGGCTCTTTGGAGCCAATGGCCGGCCAGTGGCCGCCCACTGGCCCCCAACACCCGTGCTCGAACCGGGGTGCTAATGCAGTGAGTGGCCTCGGAGGTTCTACGTGCCCGAACCGAGGCTCGGTGGCGTCTTCGTGATCACGGCCTACGAACCGCGAGGTAAGCCGCTCGAGCCGGGTCATCCGGCTCGTCGGAGAAATTCGATCGCTGCCTGCAGAGCAACGGCCGGCCGGCACCGACCCGACTGAGCAAGAACGAAGTCGCATCACGGGCTCGACTGAAGTCGTACGAGTAGCAAGCGTCGCGCTTTACCGTGAGGTCGTCGCCGAGCCATTTCGCCTGCTCGTACGCATCCGTATGGCAGCCCACCCAGGCGAGCAGACCGGAGTAGTAGAGGACGCGGCGCTCGGACTCGGCGAGCCGCAATCGCTCGGCCAGTCACAGCGACACCAAGCACGCACGGATCATGTGCTCCATCGGCCGGCCCAAGCCGAGATCCGTGCCAAGCGAGAGCAGCGCCACGAGCTCGGCAAGCCGGACTCCCGCGGTCTCCCGGATCACCGTCGACATGCTTACCAGAGCCGGATTTCTGCGTCGAACCTGAGCAGGCGTCGGGCTTTGCCATCTACTAACCAGAGCGTGCCGTCGGGCGCACGCGCCATGCCGCCCACGTCGATCGAAGAGTCCAATTCCCCAACTCGGGTCAAGGCACCGTCCGGCGCGGCCTCCCACAGTGAGCTGCCGGAGCCGAGGAACAAGCGATCGTCAACCACGACCATGCCTTTCGCCGTGAATCCGCGCTCGAGCGGAAACACCGAAACCGGCTCACCACCCGCTTGCTCGAAGACAAACAGCTCGGAGCCGGCGACGCCACCGGTGTCCAGCCGCGTCGTGCGGGGTTGAGCGAACAGTCGACCCGTGTTCGGGTTGAACGCCACCGCTTCCGTGCGCTGCGAAACCGCGATCCCAGCGAGCTGCAACGTCTGACTCACGCTAATGGGAACGACGGGCTGCGCAGAGCCTTCTCCGTCTGCGCCTGGCTTGGGCGGTGAAGGGAGATAACAAAAATAGCTCGACAGCCTGCCCGTGCTCATGTCGAACAAGAACCCGTCGTTCTCTGCGGTGACGGCGAAGCGAGCGTCGTCCAACGCGACGATGTCGGTGAACTCCATGCCGGCGAGGCCGGTGGTGTTGAAAACGAGCACCGCGCCCGCTGCGTCGACGCGATAGAGCCCGGAAAGCTGATCGAGCACGTAGCGCGTGCCGTTAGGCGTGATCGCGACGCCGACGAGCTGCGCGTCCGCGGGCAGTCCGCGCAGTTCACTGCTCGTACCCGCCGCCTCCGACGACGAACTGCCGAGATCGCAACCGCCCAGCGCGAGCAACAGCGCCAATCCGAAAACTCTCGCGATGATCCGTCCGCCCACACCCACAGCCTGACATGATCCAGGCTGGCCTCCCATCGAACCGCGCTTTCCGCAGGATGTACGCTGTACCGCGGTCGCCGCCGGCTCTTGCCGGCGCGTTCAGCCAGGGCCGCGTCACCCGGCGCGCCCGCTGACCATCGCAACACGTGCCTAGGCCGCTGGACGTTTGTCCGCTTTTTCCAATTCAAGACCAACGCCGAGGCCTACGTTTCCGGTATGAAGATCCTAGTCACCGGAGCAACGGGCAAGGTCGGCAGCCGACTCGCCGGACGACTTGCCAAGCGCGGCCATCATGTCCGCGCGTTGGTGCGCGACCCCCTGCGTGCTGCGCATTTGCGCGCCGCTCAGCTCGAGCTCGTCCAGGGCGACCTGCTCGATGCAGATTCACTCGCGACGGCGGTGCGCGGCGTCGATGCACTCGTGCACTGCGCCGCGTTCTTCCGAGGCGCCACTGCCGAGCAAGCCCACGCTGTGAACGACCTCGGCACGCAACACCTTGCCAGCGCCGCGCGCGCCGCCTCCGTGGAGCGCTTCGTCTTTACGAGCACCGGCCTGGTGTACGGTCCGAAGGGCGGCCGATTCGCCCGCGAGGACGATCCCTGCGCGCCGACCCAGGCCTACCCCGCGAGCAAACTCGCGGCGGAGCGCTTCCTGTTGACGATCGCAGAGCTCGACGTGCGCATCCTTCGGCTGCCGTTCGTGTACGGCGATGGTGATCCGCACATCGAGGAGGTCGTGCCGATGATGCACGATTTCCCGCCCACCCAACGCATGTCGATCGCGCACCACGTCGACGTTGCGCAAGCCGTGGCGCGTGTACTCGAAACGCCGTCACCGGCGCATCGCATTTTCAATGTCGTCGACGACGAAGCCCCAGATCTAGCAACGCTGTTCGCGGCCGTAGGTGCCGCGCCGCCCGACGGTTCGAACCCCGAGAAAGCACGACCGTTCGAAACGTTGCTCGATGGTCGACGGATCCGCGAAGAGCTGGGCTTCAGCCCGCAATTTCCCCGCCTGGCAGACGCGCTCGCAGCGGGCGCCTAGCGGTTACTCGGCCGACGCTGCGCCCGCTTCCCCCTCGTTGTTCTCGGCCAGCCGAGGCTTGGAAGCGGCGCTCTTGCCCGTCCCTTGAATGCCCTGGGCGCGCAATCCGCTGCCTTGGATGCCCTGAATGTTCTGACGGGGCGCGCCGGTGCCCTCGATGCCGCGCACAGGTGGCGGCCCCTGCGTCCCCCCGCCGGATTCACTGCCGCATGCCAGTAAGACCAATACCAACCCAGAAGCCCTGATGAGATTCGTGCGGTTCATCACATCCTCCTCACCCGCCACGTGGCGGATCTCGCCCAGTCGCGCGCGACATGACGCTAGGTGCGTACGAAGCAGCGCTCAACTTGGATTTACTGAACCGATATTTGCTGGCGGTCCGCGCATCGAAATGTCCTATGTCTTGGTCGCCGCTGCACTCACCACCGCCACCCAGGACATCCAGGCGAGGAGCAGGAGCGCGACGAGCTTCTGCAGCGCGGGCAGCCACGGCACGCAATCCGCGTGCGTCTCGAGCGCGTAGACGTAGCCCGCGGCATCACCAAGACCTGCCACGAAGGTGCTGATCCCGAGCGCACCGGCAACGCCCGCGTGGCGATCGTACGAACGCCGGCGCATGAGCCCGACGAGGCCGAGGCCAGCCGCGGTGAGGCCGGGCAGCGTCGCCGAGAACACGGCGATCGCGTGCAGGGTCGGCCCGGAGCGCGAGGGCAGCCAAGCGAGGAGCAACGTGGCGAGCGCCGAGACATAGCCGAAATAACGCACCGCAGGCCGCCCCGCCATGTCGGCGAGCAGCCAGAAGAAGGGCGCCGCCGCGCACGAAAAGCTCGCAAACGCCGCCGCCGCGAGCGCGGCCGAGCGCGCGTTGTCCTCACCGCGGACGCTGACCTTGCCCGTCAAATCGCAGAAGAAATTGCCCCAGAAGCGGTAGCTCGTCGCGTTCGGCTCACAGTAGGTGCCGCCCGGGTACGCCCAGGCGGCGAGCCCCGTCAAAAGCACGAACCCGGTGAGCGCGAGCAGGAGCACCGCGCTCGCGGCACGCACAAAGGCGAATCGGTTTCCGGTCATCTCGCGGGGCTCGCCCGCGCCCGGGTGCGAGGCTGTGCCCCTTCAACCGTAGCACGCCCGGTGTTCACTCGTAGCGGGAGACCAACGCGGGACGTTTGCGGTGCAAGCGACGACGCAGCTGCTGCTGAGCACTTCGTGAGGCAGAGCTGAACTGATGCTAGGGTCTATGAATGGTGAATCTCGCTGCCTGGGCTCATCTCTGCCGAGGGGCCTGGCTCGCGTGTGTGACAGCAATCGGCGTGGCGAGCGCGTGCGGTGGGACGGCAGTGGTCGGTGCGCCGGGCGGGGCAGCTGGAGCGACCTCGGCTGCGGGCGCGTCGTTGGCCGGTGCGAACTCGGCTGGAGGCGCCGCAGGCTCAGGCGCTGCGGGCGCTGCCGGCTCGGCCGCGGACGCTGCTTGTAATGCGGCCCAGGATCCCGGTCAGTGCGAAGCTTACGTGCCGTCGTTCTGGCACGATCCGAACACCGGATTGTGTGAGCCGTTCATCTACGGCGGCTGCGGTGGAAACGCCAACCGTTATCCGTCGCGCGACGCTTGCCTGCACGCTTGCCCAAAGATCACCGATGACTTTGGCGAATGTGTGAACGACAGCAACTGCGCGTTCGTCAGCGCGGGCTGTTGCGCCGAATGCGAGCCGGTCGCCATCGAGCGACTGGTCGCCATCAATGTCGCGCACGTGCCGATGTACGGGAGCTCGCACTGCCCGATCACGCCACCTTGCGCGCCGTGCCAAGCCGTCCTCGAGAACGAGCAAAACCAAAAGTACTTCAAACCCGAGTGCCAGAACTCGCGCTGCACCTTGGTCGACATTCGCGAGACGGCACTCACCGCCTGCGAGAAAACCAGCGATTGCATGTTGCGCGACGGCGCCGGGTGTTGCCCCGAATGCGATGGCGCAGGCTGGGTTGCGCTGAATAAGACCGCTGATCTGTGCGACGGCGTGCCGACTGCGTGCGACGATTGCATTTCACCGCTGCCGCAAGAATGGGACGTCGTCTGCCTCTCGGGACGCTGCCGCCAAGAAGGGCCACTCTAAGCGGATTGCCGCAGCTCCGGCAGCGAGTGCTCACGCTTCGCGCGCGTGCTCGTCCAGTGCAGAGCGTAGCTCGAGCAGCAGCGGCTCGATACTGCGCAGCGCAGTGCGGATATCGTCCGAGAGCCGTGACAGGCTGCGGCCGTCACTGCGCTCTCGTCGAGCTCGGCGACAGCTGGCCTCCGCGCGCTCCAGGTAGCACCTGGCTACGTCTCGATCGCCGCTCGACTGCGCGGCGCGGGCCTGCCCGAGGTCGAAAAAGGCCAGCTGGACCCTGACCGTTTCGAGCAGCAGCCGGTCGTCCGCGACCGCGAGCTGCTGGGCCTGTGAAAGCTGCTCGGCAGCGTCGGAGAGCAACCCGAGCAGGGACAGGGCTGCGCCCAGACGAGCCCGACACAGCGCGAGCGAGCGCGGATCGTCGAGTGGCCGGAGCAGCGCGAGTGCAAGCTCATGACAGTGCCGCGCCTCTTGCCAGTTGCCGAGCTCCACCTCCAGCGCCCCGAGATTGCCCAGGGTGATGGCATGCAAGCGAGCGTCACCCACGCTTTGCAGCAGGGAAATCGCCTTCTCGTATCGGCGGCGCGCCGAGTGCGGCGCACCGAGCTCTTGTTCGAGCAGCGCCAAATTCCCGAGGAAGTTTGCAAGCACGCGCGCATCACCGGCTGCTTCGAGGGCTTGAATGGCTTTCCAATAGTGAGCCGCGGCCCCGAGCCACTTGCCGTCGTCATGGAACACGGCTCCCAAGTTGCCGTAACAACGAGCAAGCGAAACCAGGTCGCCGCTCGGGCGGAGCAATGAGAGCGCGCTCTCGTATGCACGGCGAGCGTGCAGCAAGTCGCGCTGAAAGTGGTGAATCAGCCCCCGTTCCAAGCAGATGCTCCCGGCGAGCTGCGCGCTTTCGGTAGCGTTCGCGATTGGCTCGGCCGCGGCCAAATCGGCTACCGCCTCTGGGAAGCGGCCGCTCGTCGTCCGGAGCCGCGCGCGCAACACCAGCACGCGCGCGAGCGCCGGGTGCCGCTGGCGATCGGCGAGCGTCTCGGCGGCGGCCAGAGTTCGGTCGATCAGCTCCAGAAACGCGGGCAGCGGCCCGCGTGCGACGATCACCGGCTCGAGCACGCACACGATCCTCAATGCCAGCGACAGATCGCCAGTTTTGGGTGTCAATGCCCACTCGAGCGCGGCAATCAGCTCGTTGGACTCGGCTTCGATACGCTGCGTGAATGCGGTTTGCCGCTCGCCGGGGAGCCGTGCGAGCGCCGCGGCGCGGCGCACGACATGGGCCGCGTGGCGCCCGCGCACGACCTCGAGCTGGCCGCTGGCCGACAGCTTGCCGAGCGCAAACTCCCGAACCACGGCGAACAAGGAATAGCCGGCGGCGCCCGTCCGAAGCAGCGATTTTTCCCGCAGCGCTTGCAAGACCGACGAAAGCTCGCCGGATAGCGCCGAAACCACCGCTGAAGACTGCGCGTCGAAGTGACCCGTGAACACGGCACAGCTGGCCAGCACTGCTTGCTCGATCCCACTCAGTGAAACCCAGGCACTCTCCAACGCCGCGCGCAGCGTTCCGCGACGAGCGGCAGCCCGCGGCTCGTCGGAGACCAAAAGCTCGACCGAGCGCGCGCACAATGACAGCACTCCCTCGACCCCGAGTGACGGAACGCGCGCTGCTGCGAGCTCGATGGCCAAGGGAATGCCCTCCAGCTCGCGGACGATGCGCTCGACGCGGGTCACCTCTGCCGCGGAGATGCGGGCACCGAGCAGCGTCGCATGTGAAATGAAGAGCTGCGCCGACGGCGACGGCGACGACACCGCGACTCGGGCCTCGAGCTCGTGCGCGCTGAGCGTGGCGAGAGGACCGAGCTCGAGTGTCTCTGCTCCTTCGATCGCCAATCGGGTGCGAGAGGTCGCGAGCACGGTCAATTGCGGTGCCAGTCGTCGCCACTCCGCGATCGAGCGCGACAGCTCGGGCAGCAAGGCATCGACGGCATCCAGCAGCAAAAGCGCGCGGCCAGCGCTCGCCAACGCGCGGCCGATCGCGGACGCGGGCGTCTCGGCGCCGGTGAGCCCCGCGCCGACGCGCGCTGCCAATAGCCGCAGGGCTTGGGCCGAATCCCGCGCCGAAGACAAATCGATGCACAACCGCGACTCGAATGAGCTCGCGGGCGAGCCTCGACGCGATAGCTCCTGAGCGAGGCGTGTCTTGCCGATCCCGGGCGGGCCCCAGAGCACGACGAGCCCGACCCTTTCAGTCAATGCTTGGCCGAGTCGAGCGAGCTCTGCCTCGCGCGCGAACAACGGGCGACTCGCCTCGTCCGATCCCAAAGTGCCGCTTTCGAGATCGCCAAACCCGGTGCGGAGTGCCGAGGGAGCGTCGAGAGCGTTCGTGTCCTTCGTTTCGGGTGGGGCTTCCAGCGTTTCGCGCAGGCCGGGCGCGGTCGTGCTCGTGCTCGGCGCAACGTCTCGGCTCGGCGCTCCGAGGTGCTCGACACGGCACTCCGAGATCAGCCGCGAAACGCGCTCGACCAGCGCTCGATCGGCAAACGGTCGCTGCGCTCGATCGTTCGCGAGCAAATCCATCACCCAACGGACGATCGGCGCGGGTAACTCGGGGCGAACCCGGCCCAGATCCGGTGCGCCTTCGAGCAAGACCTGGGCGAGCGTGCCCAGAGGATCGGCCCCCTGAAATGCCCGGGTTCCCGTCAGGCATTCGAACACGATGCAACCGAGCGCAAACACATCCGCGCGTCCGTCCACCGCCCGCGGATCCCGGATTTGTTCGGGCGACATGTAGCACGGCGTGCCGAGCTGGGCGCCGCGACTCGTGACGACGACCGCTTTGGCACGGCGCGCGATGCCCAAATCGACGAGCACCGCGCGGCGCACGTCGAAAGCCTCGAGCATCACGTTCGCGGGTTTGAGATCGCGATGCACGACCCCCTGCGCGTGGAGCGCAGCCAGCGCGGATAGCAGGCGTTCCGCCAGGAGCAAGGTCTCGCTCACGCTGAGTCCGCCATCGCGCAGC
>DASSMT010000391.1:0-2562 GCA_035688655.1 Polyangiaceae bacterium
CCCAATCGGCTTCGCTCAGCAGCGCGGGCAAGCGCAGCACGGCATACCAGCCGCCTTCCAGGAACAGCGGCGTCGCGGCCGTGCCCTCGAAGGTGCGGAGCAAGAGCGCGTGATTGTGCGCGATGCGCTCGTTCAGCGCGCGCTGCACGGCCGAGCGCGAAGCCAGGATCTCGGGCAATGCGTGTTGCACCGGCGTATTCGGGGACAAAAAGGTGTCCGCGATCAGCTCCAGCCGCGACAGCGCTTCCGCGAGCAGCGCCTGGGGGCCCGCCGCACACAGCCATGCCAGCTTGAGCTGCGGCAAAGCAGCGAGCTTCGACAAGCCCCCGAGCGACAACACCAGCACCTCGGCGGCCTCCAGCACCGAGGGCGCGCGCCGCGCGTCTGGGCCGAGCGCGAAGCTCGAGAAGACCTCGTCAGAGATGATCGGCAGACCGAATCCCAGCAAGCGGCGCAGCTCGTCGCGCTTCAGGAACGAACCGGTGGGGTTGTTGGGATTGACGACCACGATCGCGCGCGTGCGCGCGCTGCGTGCGCGCTCGAGCGAATCGAAATCGATGTGCCACGAGCCGTCGTACGCGAGCTCGTAGTTCACGACCCTCACCTGCTCGAGCGCCGCCAGGTGCTCGAACAGCGGGTAGCTCGGCTGCGGGATCAACACCTCGTCACCCGCGTCACACAGCAGCTTGAACGAATAGCCGTACGCTTCACTGGTGCTCGAGGTGAGCACGATCTGCTCCGTCGAAATCTCGAACCCGGCCTCGCGCTGCAGGCCTTGCACGGCGCGCCGCGCCGTGAGCAGACCAAACGAGGCGGGCTCGTACACCAGACTGCGCGCGTCGCTCAGCGCGCCGAGCAGGCGCGCGCGGTCATAGGGCAAATCGGTCAACGTCGGATTCGATTGCGTCAGGTCACATATGGGTAAGCCCGCTGCTCGCCGCGCGCGCAGCGAAAGTGTGAGCGCGTTCGGCTCCGATTCATGCTGCGTGCGCCGCGAAAAACTCATCACTATCCGAAGCCGAGCTTAACCCATGAGCGCTCCGTCGACCGCACCCGGCTGCGGCCTCACTTGACCTTTCTCCAGCATCCTGTGTCAATTGTCGGAAATGGTACTCGATCAAGAATGGCCGAATTTCGAGGGCGTCCCCGACGACGACTCGCTGACCGCGGCGCGTCCACGAGGACAAAAGCTGGCACGCTACCTGTGGTGGAACGGCGACATTCGCGAGTCCGACTCGCTGAACGTGCACTACTACGCGAACGCGCTGCATTACGGCACGGCCGTGTTCGAGGGCATTCGCTGTTATCCCACCGCCAGTGGCGCGGTGCTCGTGCGGCTGCGTGAGCACATCGAGCGGCTGCTCTCGTCAGCGCGGCTGTACGGGATGAAGGTGCCGTTCACGGCAGACGAGCTGACCCGTGGCGCGATCGAAGTCACGCGCCGAAATGGCACGCAAAATGGCTATCTTCGGCCGCTCGCCTACTTCGGCGAAGGACCGATCGATTTGCGTCCCAAGAAGGAGTGCCAGGTGCGCGCATTCATCGCCGTGCGCGAGTTGGGCACGTTCCTGGGTGAAGACGCGCTCCGAAACGGCGTGCGGGTGATGATCTCGAGCTGGCGAAAGTTTCACCACACCATGCTGCCGACCATGGCCAAGGCCAGTGGCCACTACGCGAACAGCGTGCTCGCCGCGCACGAAGCGCTCGATCGCGGTTTCGACGACGCGATCCTGCTGAACCAAGACGGCACGGTCGCGAGCGCCACCGGTCAGAACGTGTTCTTCGTGAAGGGCGGCATGCTATTTACGAACGACGAGAGCTCGTCAATCGTGCCCGGGATCACGCGCGATTGCATCTTGGACCTGGCACGCGAGCACCAGGTGCCGATCACGATTCGCGCCTTCACGCGCGAAGATCTGATGCGCGCCGACGAGGTGTTTTTCACGGGCACCGCCGCCGAGGTCACCCCGGTGCGCGAGCTGGATGGAGCCGAATTCAAGACCGGCAAGAAAACGCTGGGCGCGTTCTTCCAGCGCGCTTACTTGCGGGCCGTCACCGGCAAGGACGAATCACGCGCCGCGTGGCTCACGCGAGTGACCTGACCCGTCACTCGAAGCGCACAGGGTTGCACCTTCAGCGGCTGGCAACGCCGCGCTTGGGCGACGAAGCATTGCCAATCTCGACCAACTCGCTGCGGTAGATCACCGTGCCATCGCCGCCGATGATGTCGCCCGAAACGTCGCCACCGGGAACGCTGCTGCTCCGCGAAACATTGAGAGTGGCGGTCTTGTCACCGACCGCAACCTTGTAACTCTTGGTCTCGCAGTCGAGCTCGCTCGGCCCCACCAAACACGTGTGGTGACTCGATGCCAGCAAGCCGTCGTTGGAATCAGCGGCGAAACTCGTGCGTTCGATCAGCTTCTCGTACGTCGCGATCGGCACACTGAGCTCTTGGGAACCGACGAATTTCGACACCCTCTGGACAGAATCCGTGCGCGGGTCGAAGCGCACGCGCAACTTCGTCGTGCCGCTCTGTTCTTCGAAGGTGTAGTCGATCACCCA
>DASSMT010000425.1:0-28838 GCA_035688655.1 Polyangiaceae bacterium
CGCACGCGCGTACGCGGTGCAAGCGGTGACCGACGCCGCGAGCGCCGGAATCAAGACGGTCGTGGTTGGCGTGGCCACGACCAAATCCAGCGCGACTCGAGCCTTGAACGAGCTGGCAATCGCGGGCCAAATGCCCGAGACCGGCACGGATCCGTCCGCGCCGAAGTACTACCTCGCGACCACCAAAGACGAGCTCGTGCGAGCGCTCGTCGAGATCACGGGGCAAGTCTCGAGCTGCGTCTTCGACCTCTCCAGTGAGCCACCAGACCCGAGCAACATCGCGGTCGAGGTGGACGGGCAGAAAGCTCCTCGGGATCCTACTCACAGCAACGGTTGGGACTACATCGGGGACGAGTACTCGCAAGTCGAGGTGTACGGAGCGTGGTGTGAGGGGATCAAGAGCGCGACCAGCAAGAGCGTGAACTTCGTGCTCGGTTGCCCGGGTGAAGTCATTCAATGAAGCGCGTGCCGTGGTTTGGGTTGCTTGCGCCCGGGTTGCTCGTCAGTGCACTCGGCTGTTCTTCAGACGGCGGTTCCGGTGGCGGCGCGGGCGCGAGTGCGTCCGGCGCGAGCAGCGCAACGGCAGGTTCGAACGGCGGACATATCGGTAGTGGCGGGTTCGGCACGGGCGGCGGTGCCAACGGCGCGGCTGGGGCGGTCGGCGGAGCCGCAGGCAGCCCGGGGGGTAGCGGCGGTGTTGCGGGCTCCGACCCCGGCGGCGCGGCCTCGGGCGGAGCTGCACAGGCCGGTGCTGCCACGGGAGGCGGTGCCGGCGGCAGTGGCGGCAACAGCAGCAGTCACGGGGGAAGCGGCGGCAACAGCGCGACCGTCGACGCGCGAGCGCTGGTCAAAGCCCTGGGCTTCGGTACCAACATCGGCAACACACTGGAGAACACCGCCTCTTGGGAGACCGGCTGGGGCCAGCCGCTCATCACGCAGAACTTCATCAACGGCCTTGCCACTCGCGGCATCAAGACCGTACGGGTGCCCGTGGCTTGGAACACCTACGCCACCGACGGCGTGATCGACCCGGCAAAGATGGCCCGTGTAAAACAGGTGGTCAGCTGGATCACCTCCGCCGGCATGTACGCCATCGTCAACATTCATTGGGACGGAGGCTGGATCAACAACGAGAACGGCTCTCCGCCGTTCTCCCTGACCAACGAAATCAAGACCAAGTTCGCCAGTTACTGGCAGCAGATCGGAAGCGCGTTCAGCGGCGTCGACCACCTGCTGATCTTGGAGGGCATGAACGAAGAGGGGAGCTGGACGACCGACGGCCAAAAATACGGCACGCCGAACATTCCTCCGCTCAACGAGATGAATCAGCTGTTCGTCACTACCGTGCGCGCGCAAGGTGGCTACAACGCCACGCGGGCACTGCTGATCGCCGGCTTCAACACCGACATCGATAAAACCTGTGTGCCCGCCTTCACCGTTCCCAGCGACCCCGCGGGTACCGGAAAGTTGTTCTTATCCATCCACTACTACACGCCCTGGACCTTCACGATCAAAGAGAAGAACGACAGCGCGAACGACAGCCAGCCAGTCTCGACGACGTGGGGCACGGCTGCGGAGAAGAAGGCGCTGGAGGACGCTTTCAGCAAGCTCGGCAACTGCAGCACCGACAAGAAGATCCCGATCATTCTCGGTGAATTTGGCGTCACTCGCGGCACGGATCCCTATGTGCGCAAGGCCGAGTCGCGCATCGCCTGGATGACCGCAGTGGCAAAAGCATCGGTCAGCCGCGGCATCGTGCCGGTGCTTTGGGATACGGGCTCCGAGATCAGCCGCGTCGACGGCGCGTTCTCGAGCGAGTTCCAACAGGCGTTCGACAGCGTGAAGTGAACACCCGGCGCGGCGAGCAAGGAGTTACTTGCACTCGAGCGTGGCGAGGGCTTTGCCGGCGCCCGCCGCTGCGCGCAGCCCGTCGTGAATGCACTGCGCGGGTTGCGGGCTGTAGGCGTACCCCAGGGCAACCGGATAAGGCGCCGTGGTGGTCCAGGTGGTCGCGTTGACGGTGCCCGTGCCACCGGAGGTCCAGCTGATCCCGAATGGGTTATTGGAGGCGACGTCGGCTGCGCTCGCCAGGTTGTTGTTGCGCAGCTCCCAAAACCCGACGGCGTCGCTGTCACGCGCGGTCACCGGGTTTACCACCTTCTCGAAATAGTTGGCCTCCACCAGAGCGTACCCGCCCATGCGCACGTTGATGCAGGACGTGGAGACGTTCAGAAAGTAGTTGTTGAGCAGGTGTGAATAGCCGTGACGCTGCAGCGGCGCGCGCGAACCAATGTTCTCGAACAAGTTGTGCTCGAAAGTGATGTGGCGCACTTGGTCGTCGCTGTCGCTGAAACCGTTCAGGCTGACCTTGTGGTGATCATGCAAGTAATTGTACGAAACCGTGATGTCGTCGGCGCCCTTCTTGACGTCGATCAGGCCGTCGAATGCGCTGTCGCCCGCGCCTTCACAGGTGGCGAGCGACGTGAACAGTTCGTTGTGATCGATCCAGATGTCCTTCGGCGCGCCACCGCTCATGCCTTCAATCGAAACGATGTCGGAAGCATCGCCGCCGGGCGTGAGCCCGATCGTCATGTTACGGATGATCACGTTGCTCGAGCTGGCAGCGATGTGGATGCCGAAGTTCGCGCGGGAGCCACTATCACCCATCAGAGTGATGTCGCGCTTGTTCTTGATCTCGAGCGTTTGTGCGGGCAAGGTGTGCTGCCGGCACGGGTCCGTGATGCTGGTAAAGTCGAACTTTCCGGAATATTTCAGAACCAAGCCGCCGCTTTGGTAGGCGTCGATGGCGGCCTGCAACGCGGCTAGCGAATCGGCACTCACGGGCGAGGCGTTACCGCCGCCGCGGGTCGCCTGACCGTAGCCTCCGGGCGCCGTTTGGGGAGCACCCGTTCCAACCGCTGTCGAACCGGGCGAGCCGGCCATGTCGCCCTGGGTCGTGGAACCTCCGGCGTCAACCGTCGGCGAGGTGCCGGCAGCAGCCGGCGCGCCGCCTGTGCCCGGCGTGCCGGTCGCGCCCGGGTTGCCAGCCGTGCTTGGCGTGCCACCGCTGCCCGGCTCCCCGCCGCGGACGGCGAAAGAGCCAGCCTGCCCACCAGTCGGGCTGCCGCCGTCAGAGCCCGCGTCTGCACTCGCTCTCGGAGCCTCTTGCTCGCCTGCACAAGCCAGCAAACCGAGGGAAAAGAGCCTGGCGAGTGCGGCGGGGGCGCGCTTCGAAATCATCTCTGCTTGATGCGCGTCAGCGACGGATCGATCGCAAAAATCGCGACCCTATGCCAGCAGCTCGCGGTCCGGTTCGGGCCGTGCTTTTACTTCGCGCACACGCTTTCGGGCACACACGCGCCGTCGACGCAGTGCTGGCTATAGCACAGCTCGTTGCTCGAGCAGCTTTGGCCGAGGCTGTGCGGGCTCACGCACACCGGCGCGAGCACTTTGCTGGTGTCACAGACGAGGTTGCCCGCACAGCGCGAAAAGCCCAGCGCGGGACCGCAGGGCTCGCCTTCGCCGGGCAAGGCGCTGCAACTCGCGGTCAAGTGACCGCTGATCAGATCGGTGAGCGCGAGCGGGCAATACTGACCGCTTGGACATTGAGGCGGAACGCCCAGCCCACACTCGGCGTCGGCCACGGCCAGCGCGTGGCAACTGGAGACCAACGTTTGATCTTTGAGCTTGATCGACTCGACCACACACGACAAACCCGAGGCGCACCAGGGGCCGTGCTGCAAGTCGCAGCTTTCACCCTCGTGTTTGACCAACGTGGCTTCTGCGCTGGAGCAAGTGCCGGTGCGCATTTGGGCGTCGTCGTTGCCGAGGCAGAGCAGACCTGCAGCACACTGGGTCGCGCTGCCGCCCAGGCAATCTTCGCCGAGCGCAGCGGGCGTCGTGCAGTGTTTGGTCACGGTCGAACAGATCAACCCGAGCGCGCAATCACTATCCTTGCCGCAAGCGACTCCCGCGCTGGCCAGCGGCTCGCACGTTCCGGGACAAGTGCTGCCTTCGATCTCGCAGCGGCTCGAGCCCGAGCACTCCGAGTCGATGTCACAAGCTCCGCCGATTGCCACGGTGCCGGTCAGTGCTTGTCGGCATACTTCCGGCAAGTGGTTATCGAGCACGCCACATGAGCCGGAGCTCACGGCCGAGACGCACTCCGCTGCCAGCGCGCCGTCGTAGTGGACGGTCTTGGCTGCAATCGCCGCCTGAACTTGGCTCAGGCTGGCTTCTTCGAGCCGCTGACTGAGCAGCGCTTTGCAGTCGGTGTTGGCGAACGCGATTGAATAGTAAAACGGATTGCACGACTGCTCGGCTTGACACAGCGCCTTGCCGAGCGCGTCCGGGAGCTCTTCGATCGTGAGCGAGCCACTCCCAGTGGCGTCCGAGCTGCTCCCGCAGGCAGCGAGCAAGAGGGAGGCGAAGACCATTGCCGAAAGGATCGGTGCTGAGCGCTTTTGCATTGAATCAGCGGCACTGCAGCAGCCGTGCCAATGGAAATCAAGTCGGCTCTGCCGCACTATCGCCAGCGTCGTGAACTGCCGTTGACGCTCGGTGCCGCGAACTGCGCACTTCCTCCGTCCCCGGCGGGCGAAGCGCAGAGAATGCGCGCGCTCGGCCCATTGAACCCGCAAGACCTGCGTCGAAGAGCCGTAAAGAGCCCGCTTCCGCACTGGCATGTGCCATGCAAAAGCCGGTCTTCGATGCGTCACATCATTCCGTTCCGCGAGTTGAGTATCGAGCGAGTCGCCGAAGTGGGTGGAAAGAATGCGTCACTCGGCGAGTTGCTGCAGGCGCTGGAGCCGCAAGGCATCCGTGTCCCGGATGGCTTTGCCATCACCGCACAGGCGTTCCGCCTCCACCTCGAGCGCGCGCACCTTGCCGAGAGCATCTACGCCGAGCTCGAGCAGCTGGATGTCCGCAATTTGCAACGACTGTCGCAAGTTTCAGGCCGTATTCGTGGCCTGATTGCTTCGGCGCCACTGCCAGCGGAGCTGGAAGCCCGCATCTTCGATGCCTACCGACAACTCGGCCAGCGCTACGAAGAGGAAGAGCCCGATGTTGCCGTGCGCTCGAGCGCGACAGCCGAAGACCTCGTGAACGCGTCATTTGCCGGTCAGCAAGAGAGCTTTCTGAACGTGCGCGGGCGCGAAGCCCTGATGCGCGCCGTGCGCGAGTGCATGGCATCGTTGTTCACGGAGCGGGCACTCGTGTATCGCGCCGAACGCGGCTTCGCCGAACGGAGCGTGGCTCTTTCGGTGGGCGTGCAAAAGATGGTGCGCAGCGATCTCGGGGCCGCCGGCGTGATCTTCACCCTCGATACGGAGAGCGGCTTTCGAGACGTGGTGCTGATCAACGGCTCGTATGGCCTCGGTGAGATGGTCGTGAAGGGACGTGTGAACCCCGACGAGTTTTGGGTCCACAAGCCGACCTTGGACAACGGCTTTCCGGCCATCATCCGACGCGCCCTCGGCGACAAAGACGTCCAGTTGGTCTACGCCGAGAGTGGTCCGAGGCCTGTCGTCGAGCAGGCAGTCCCGCCAGAACTCCGGGCGTTACCCGTCGTCAGTGACGCAGAAGTGCTGCAATTGGCCCGCTGGGCGGTGCGCATCGAAAAGCATTATTCCGCGCGCGCAGGCCGCGTGACGCCGATGGACATCGAATGGGCCAAGGACGGCAAGACCGGCCAACTGTTCATCGTCCAGGCGCGGCCAGAGACCGTGCATTCTCAAGCTGCGACGCCGAAGTTCGAGCTCTTCGAGGTGCGCGGTCAGGGAACGGTCCTGGCGCGCGGCAAGAGCGTCGGCGCGCGCGTGGGCCACGGTGTCGCGCGAGTCATCCGCTCCCCGCAACAGATCGCGTCGTTCGGCGCTGGTGAAGTGCTGGTCGCCAGCATCACCGACCCAGATTGGGAACCGATCTTGAAGCGCGCTTCTGCGGTGATAACCGACCACGGAGGCAGGACCTGTCACGCAGCCATCGTCTCGCGTGAGCTCGGGATTCCATGCGTTGTCGGTACCGGGAACGCGACCGAGGTCATCAGCACCGGCAGCTCCGTCACCGTTTCGTGCGCGGAGGGCGACGAAGGCAAAGTGTACGCGGGCGAGGTGGCGTTCGAGCGACGCGAGCTGGATCCGCGCTCGCTGCCGGAACCGCGTGTGCCAGTGATGCTGAACGTGGGAAACCCGGAGAACGTCTTCCTAGTCGGGCAACTCCCGAGCGCCGGCGTGGGCTTGCTGCGCATCGAATTTTTGGTCTCGAGTTGGATCGGCGTGCACCCGATGGCCTTACTGCACCCCGAGCGCGTGCAGGACAAGCCGGAGCTCGCCCTGATTCGCGAACGAGCGTCGCGCGCGGACACCCCCGCCGAGTACTTCATTCAGCGACTCGCCGAGGGCGTCGCGCAAGTCGCGGCCGCGTTTTACCCGAGGCCGGTGATCGTTCGTTTTTCGGACTTCAAGAGCAACGAGTATCGCGGGCTACTCGGCGGTCGCTGGTTCGAACCCGAGGAACAGAACCCGATGATCGGCTTCCGCGGCGCCTCGCGCTACTACGATGACCGCTATCGGGCGGGTTTTGCTCTGGAATGTCGAGCGATTCAGCGAGTACGCGAGACGCTCGGCCTGACCAACGTCAAGGTCATGATTCCGTTCTGTCGAACTCTGGGAGAAGGACGCAACGTGCTGGCCGAGCTCGAGCGGAACGGCCTAAAACGCGGCGATCACGAGCTCGAGGTGTACGTGATGTGTGAAATTCCGAACAACGTGATCCTGGCCGAGGAATTTGCCGAGCTGTTCGATGGTTTCTCCATCGGGTCGAACGATCTGACTCAGCTCACGCTCGGGATCGACCGCGATTCGGAGCTCCTGGCCCACCTGTTCAGTGAGCAGGATCCCGGGGTGATGCGCTCGATTTCCACGGTGATCGAGCGGGCGCACAAGAAGCAGCGCAAGGTGGGCTTGTGCGGCCAAGCGCCCAGCGATCACCCGGAGTTCGCTCGCTTCCTGGCCGAGCAGGGCATCGACTCGATCTCCGTGACTCCCGACGCGCTGCCGCGAGTGCTGGCGGTGCTCGCCAAGTCTTGAAGCTACCGAGTCGCCGCGCCCCCTGCTGTCTCTTCGCCAGGGGCGGGCATCTTTTTGTGGGGTTGGCACCTCTTTCCTTGACGGAAACCGGGCTCTGGGCACGAGTCTCCATCGGATGTGGGCCAACCAGACGGGCGAGCAGGTTTGAGCGGATTTCGGGCGCGGCGCCGGCGGCTCGGGCGGAATGGCGCCCTACCATGCGGTTTGGGGCTGCTCATGGTCTGCCTGCTGCTGCCCAGGCCAAGCACCGCGCAAGTGACGACCCGCCTCGTCTACGTGCGCTCGCAAGCTGCCAGCGACTGCCCGGGTCAGTCTGCGCTCGAAGATGCCGTCGCGGCCCGGCTCGGCTATGAGGCCTTCTCCCCCTGGGGAGACCAAACCATCATCGCCACGATTTCGCCCGACCACGGCGGTCTCCTGGCGCGCGCCGAGCTGATCGACCACGACGGAGTGGCGCAGGGCAGCCGTCAGGTTCGAGTGCGGCGCTCGGATTGCAAAGAGCTCATCGCAACGCTCGCGCTTGCAATCAGCATCACGCTCGATCGAACCCTGGTTGCGGCGACGAGCAGCGAATCGCCGCAGGTCGACGAGCAATCAGTCAGCGCTCCGCCAGCAAACGACTCGCGAGTGAGCGAACAACGCTCAGAACGCACGGCGCCGTCAGCGCCAACCGATCAGCCGGCTACTGAGCAACCCGAGCCGCCACGGGCCGTGCTTGCGAATGAAACCGCCGCGCAGCAGACGCGTCCTCGCCAGCCGACGGCGGCGGCTCTGTACGCGCAAGCAGGTGCCTTCGGCGCGTTCGCACTCGTGCCAGCGGCGACACTCGGAGTCCGAATCGGCGCTGGGCTGAGTCGCGGACCGTTCTCGGGCTGGCTCGCGGGCATGGCGACGTTCCCTCGCGCCGAGACGGCGACGCAGTACAGCGAGGTTCGAATCAAGCTTCTCTCGAGTGAGCTCGCGCTCTGCGGTGAACTGCTCCGCCCGTTCTCGTTGTGCTCGTTGACGTTGCTCGGAGCGATGCGCGGCGAGGGGGTGGGGGTGAGCGCGCCCAAGAAAGAGTCGAGCTTCTACGCTTCCGCTGGCGCGCGCGGGCTTTTCTTTCTGCCGCTTGGCTCGGCGTTCGCGCTGCTCGGCAATGCCGACCTCTCGGCTGTGTTGACGCGGCCCACCTTTCAACTCGAAGGCGTTGATGTCTGGAGACCCGCTGCCTTGGCGTTCGCAGCAGGTTTGGGGCTCACGGGGCGCTTTTTATGACGGAATCGAGCGCACTCACACGAGTAAGGGGGGGGCGAGCCGAGTCCGCTGCGGTGCTGTCTGCGACTGATCGGCCTTTGGATTCGAGTGCGATCTTTCAGTCCGAGTTTCGTTACGTGTGGAACACTCTGCGTCGTCTCGGTGTGCACGAGCGCGACCTCGAGGACGTAGCTCACGAGGTCTTCATTCGCGTCCACGCCCAGCTGCCCCTCTTCGACCGCGCGCGACCGCTTCGAGCATGGCTGTTCGGCATCGTGGTCGGGGTCGCGGCCAATTATCGGCGCCTGGCGCGTCACCGAAAGATCGATCTGGTCGGCGCGCTGCCGGATCACCCCGATCCCGGCGACCAAGCCGATGAAGGGCTCGAGCGACGCGAAGAGTCGCACCTCGTCCACGCCGCGTTACAGAAGGTGCCGCTCGAGCAACGCGCGGTTTTGGTGATGCACGAGCTCGACGGGTATCCGATCCCGGAGGTAGCCGTCACTTTGGGGCTGGGCTTGAACACGGCGTACTCCCGGTTGCGGCTCGGACGCGAGGCATTTCGAACCGCTTTCCGCCGCTTGGCGACGGCAAAAGGACCGCGATGAGTGCGCGTGACGACGGACTGGATCCGCTCGAGCTTCTGCGTCGCGCCGAAGACGCAACGCCGCCCGTTGGCGCGCAGGAACGGATCCTCGCGCGGCTATCGGCGAGCTCGTTCGGCGCAGCCGCGGGGGGCGGGGTGCTCGCGGGAAGCGCCCCCGGCGGCGGGGCCGCGGTCGTGGTCAGTGGCTCGCTTCGACAACTGGCACGCCGTTTCGCAACTTGGTCATTGCTGCCGCTCGCGGCCGGCATCGTCATCGGAGTGAACGGTGAAGCACTGCTCGGCCGAGAGCACGCTCGGCGGGCGCCCCCGTCGTCAGCAACCGCAGCGGGCATTCCGTCGACACCCGCGCCGCTGCCCGCGGCAACGGTTGCTCCGCTGACCTCCGCGCTGCCGCCCAGTCTCGCCGTGGAGAGCGCGGCCAGCGGTGTTGCTCCGCCAAACCCCTCCAGCAAACTGGCGCCGCAAGATTCGCGTTCGGGCGACTCACTGGCGCAGGAGCGCGCGCTGCTCGATCGCGCGCGTCAGAAGCTCAGTGTGTCGGAGCCCGAGCACGCGTTACAATTTCTCGAACAGCACGCGCGCCGCTACCCGAATGGACGATTGAGCGAAGAGCGCGAGGCCATGCTGATCAATGTACTGGTCAGCCTGGGCGACGTCGAACGAGCCCAGGCGCGCGGCGCAGCATTCGCCAAGCGGTACCCAACCAGCCTGATGCGGACCGCGGTGAAAGCGGCGCTCGCCGCGCATGCCGACAATGCGTCGAAGTGACCGAGTTCATCGCAGAACCGATGTCGCAGACTCGACGCGACGATCGGGCATGCTTCGGTCGAGCCTCAGTCGCGATCACTGCGCGATACGCGGCGTCCGTTTCAGCGTCCAATCGACCGTACCGGTGACGCTGCAATCGCCGTGGTGCGGGTAACACGGGACCGAGAGCCAAAAGATGGCCTGTTCGTCGACCGCGATGAGCTCGAAATCGGGCTGGATCAGATCGACTCGTGAAGGATCGGATGACGGGAATGGAGCCACCTTGCTCATCGCATCGCGCACACCGATTTGACGCTTGCTCGCGGAACAGTCGTTGGCCAGACAGCTCCAGAGATTGCCATCGGCGCTTCCCCAAATGACCTCACCGCCGAACACCTTCAGATGGATCAGGTCCGTGAGGTCAGCGTCGTTCATCAGTACCCACTCGCGAGCGGCGCCCGGCGTGGCGTACTGCCAGCGAGCGATGGCGATGCCGGGGGTGCAAGGGTCGCAACCCAGCCGGGCATCAGCATTGGGATTGCTCACGTTCAGGGCTGCGTAGACGTAAGCTCCGTCCAACTCCAGATCGATGACGGTTACGTCACCGGCCAATTGCAGCCCCGCTCGGGAGGTGGTCCATTCAGTCGCATTGCTCAAGCTCAATCGCTCCGCTGGGGTCATGCCGTCCACGCGTGCGCGCGTGATGCCTTCGACCACGTCCAGCCAATAGAGTCGATCCTCGGCGCGCGTAAAATATCGAGGCTGGGCGCGTGACGCGACCAGGGTGCCCCGCCAGGCCCGATTGAAACCGGTGCCTACGATGCAGTCCGCGATCTCGCAGCGGTAGATGGACGCGACGGTGTCGTCGAAAAAATAGCCAAACCGCTCGTCCCAAATCGGGAAACCGAGCGACAGTCGATTTACACAGTCCGGAGCGTCGCACATCCCGTTGCGCCACCCGAGCCGGCCGGCATGGAGCCCCAACACAGGTGAGTACTCGCTGCCATCTGCGCCCGCGATCGTGACCAACGTTGCCCAGCAGTCCGACTTCCGGCAGCGCCAAAGGCTGGGGTAGGCCGGGGCGGGGGCGGCTGCGAAGTAGAGAAACTCGCCGTCAATCGCGAGCGAACTGATTTGGGAGGCGCCCACCCGCGCGAGGTTCGTGGTTTGCGCCGCCAGCTCGTGTTCATTCGTGACAGGCTCGGGCGGACTCAGCGAGGCGCCGAGATCGACTCGATTCGAGCAGCCAACGAGGGCCGCAGCCAGCACACAAACCAGAGCGCTGAAATCATAGCCTCTTGGATTTCCGACACGAGTCATCATCACCATCCCAATTCGACCTGCTGGGTTTTGTTTCGCGCAAGGGCGCGACTCTCCAGCGACGAGCCCAGCGCTTGCCGGCGTTAGTGCGGAATGCGCGGGGTCCGCTTCAAGGTCCAGACGGCCCTAGCGTTGGGGTTGGGGTTGCAATAGAAGTCCCTGGGCCAGCACGGAACGGACAACCAAAAAATCGACTGCTCATCCATGGCGACGTAGTCCATTTGCGCGCGTACGAGGCCAAAATGACTCGAGGCATCCTCGATCCCGATCTGACGTTTACTGGTCGAGCAGCGGTCCGCCGCACAACTCCAGAGGTCTCCGGTGTTCGTCCCCCAAACCATCTCTCCGCCGAAAACTCGCAGGTGGTGTAGACCAGCCAGGTCGGCATCGTTGGCCAGTACCCACTCGCGCGTGGCACCGCTCGCCGAATGCTGCCAGCGAGCCACGGCGATGCCTGCCTTGCACGCGTCGCAGCCGAGGGTCTCGTTGGCGTTTTGATTACCGACGCGCAGCGCCGCGTACACGTAAGGACCATCCAGTTCCATGTCGAGGACGCTGACGTCGGAAGGAGACTCCTGCCCCGAGGTGGCGGGAGTCCACTCGGTCACGTTGCCCAAGCTCAACCGCTCAGCTGGGCTCGGGATGTCCACGCTCGCGCGCACGATACCTTCGTCGATCGACCAATAGAGTCGCCCGTCGAAGAGGCTGAAATCTGCTGGTCTCCCGGACAGAGACGACGCGAGCAGCGTTTTTCCAGCGCTGCAGCCCGACAGCGGACAGCGGTAGAGGGAGGAATAATCGTCGTTGAACCCATACGCGAGGCTCTCGTCCCAAGATACGAAGTTGGCCCCCGTCAGCGAGTGCCGACTTTGGCAATCGGGCACATCGCACATGTCGAGGCCCGGGGTGTTGCCATCGTAGTTGAGCCGCTGCCACCCGAGCCGATTGGCGTTCAGGCGCAGCTCGGTTTCGGCCTCGGAAAGCGGGTTGGCTACGACGGACAAGGTAGCCGAGCAATTCGACTTCTGGCAGCGCCACAGTTTCGGGGAATTGTCGACGACCCAAGAGATGAAATACAGAAAGTCGCCATCGATCGCGAGCGAGCTCATCTCGGTGCTCTCCACCGTCACGAGGTTTTCGGTTTGTGCCGCCAATTCGCGTTCGTTGGTGACCGGCTCGGGGCTACCGCTGGGCGCGGAGCGGCCGAGGTCGACGTGGCCACCGCAGCCGACTGCAACGAGCGTGGCAACGCACAACACAAGCTCCCGGAAACGCGAGCCGCCAGCGGGCTTTCTTCCAACGTAATTCATGATGCGCCGCCCCGAGAAGCCCCTGGGCTGCAACCCTTCTGCCAGCTCACCGCCGCTCGTTCGATCATCCAAGCATGGATGGTGCCCAGGGTTTCCAATCCGTCACCGGGAAATCGCGGCTGGCTCAACGCGACGCTGCCAGACAGCGATGGGCGCGAACCGCGCGAGAACCAGGCCCAACTGCTCGCGGCCCTGAGCCCGGAACTCCTGGGGCTGCTTGGCCAAAGCAGCTAAAACGGATCGACGGTCGCTTCTCCGAGCGACTCGGGGATGGCCCGGCTGTATTCGTCGATCGAGCATTCTTCCTCGTACGCGGTCCACACGATACCGGGGTGCACCACGCGCAGGGTCAGCGAATAGCCCTGTGCCCAACCACCGTCGATCGCCACTCCCAAGGGCTGAGCGTCTTCGACGATCGCGGCGGGATCGGGCGGCACCGCGATCTTACACGCCCAGCCGTGGAGGATCGGCACTCTCGAGGCTTTGCCGCCGCCGGCACACCAAAACGCTTCATCGCGCTGCGGCGGAGCAGGCCCGTAGATCAGATCGCTACGCTCTTCCCACTCGATATCCATTTGAACTCGCGTGCCCGCGGCTGCCTTGATGTGCACGACCTCGGCGTATCGGGTGTCGGACGCGTCCATCACGGTACCATCGGGGTTTTGTTCGGCACAGAACGTCGACAGCACCTCGCCGGTATCGAGATTGCTGACCTTACCGCGAAAAATAATCGCTCTGCGATCGGTACTCTGCGTCTCGCCCGAGCAAGCGGCCAGAAAATTTGCCAGCAAAGCAAGCGAGAATAACCAGGTCGCGCACTGACGTGAGCTCATTGCCACGTCGCCTTCAGCATCACAGTGCCCCCCGGCGGGCTTTCAGCGCCTGCATCACCCGCACTTTAGCGGATTGACTCGTTCGGGCGAGCGAAGAAATTCAAACGAACGAAGAGTCGAAGCCCCGGTCGCCACCCTGGCGCTTGGTCGTGAATAACCGGGAGCGCACGCTCGTCCAAAAGCGGCTCGACGTAATCCGACCGCTGTTGGCCGGTTACGCTGCGGTTTCGGAGGTTCCATGAGCGGAGGCTCGATGTTACGCCGCATTTCTGCGCTCGCTGCACTCGCCGCAATCGGCCTACCCACCACCCCGGCGCGAGCGGACGGAATGCAATGCCGGGACCGCCTGGTGTCGAGCGGCGACACACTCTACCAAGTCCGCGCCACCTGTGGAGAGCCGGACGACGCGAGCCATCGGATCGAGTACCGAACGGTACGCGTGCGCAGGCCAGGGGCCTGCGTCGAAGAGAACGGGCGCCGCCGTTGCGACACCGAGGTCGAGCAAACCATCGAAGTGGTCATCGACGAGTGGGTCTACGATTTCGGAAAGAATCGCTTCCTCGAGTTCCTGTACTTCGAACAGGGCAAGCTCGTCCGCGTGACCGAAGGCAGCTACGGACACAAGAAAGAAGAGTGAAGCCGTTCAGCGCGCCGCCCGCTTCTTCACGGATTGCCGCACGCCCATTCTGGCCCCTTGAACTCCCGACGCACGGCGCTCACGGCTTTGCCGAGCACCGTAATCTTCGAAGTGTCACTCGTGCCGAAGCCGCTTTGATCGAGCTTCAGCAAGTAGTCCACGCCCTTGGGGTCACAACCCATCACCTGCGCCTCGATCGCATCGAGAGCAACGGCGTTCTTCGAGGCCATGACGAGGCGCATGTTCATGCGGTCTGCGTCGTAGTTACCGCCTTGCACATAGGCGGGGTTCGGGCCGTTCTGAACGCCCTGGAGGCCGTCGATGATGGCGAAGTCCGCGGGCCGGACACTGTAGAAGTCGTGAATGAACGCCGCCAGCCCGGCGCGACCATGGTCGATGTACGCCGCCGTCTGGGTTCGACCGCAGCCGTTGTTCGAGTACTTGTTCGCGGGTGTCGCGCCGATGCCCAGGTTCTTCACGCTGCCGGTGATGCCGGCTTGAAAGTGCGTCTTCAACACGGCCAAGCTGATCACGACGTCTGCCGCGAAGAAGCGCTGATTCACCCAGTAAAGCTTGCCTCCGGCGGCCGACTTCTGCACCAGGCCATCAGCGCTCGGCTTGCTGCACGAAGCGCCTTCGAGCGCGATGAACTCGTCCACCAGCGTACCGAAATTCTGCGGCGTGTAGCCCATGCGCGAGTAAGCCTGGGTGGTGCTCTCGATCGAACCCTCCATCACCAGAATCTTGCCGGAAGGGTTTCTCGCGCGCACGAGCGCGGCGACTGCGTGGGCCACGCGCCAGTCGGTCGTGATGCCATTGACGGTCGCCGCCAAGAGCGTACTGCCGCTCGTCGTCGTGAGCAGGTTTGGCTTGAGGACTACGGTCTGCCCGTCCTTGATGAAGTCGAGGCCACCGGCCTGGGTCACTGCCTCCGTGACCAATGAGCGCACGTCGTCTTGTGTGAGCTCGCTGGCCTGCGCCTTGTCGGATTGGACGATCGACACGGCGTAGCCGGCGGCACCTGCGCTCGCGCCGGCCATGCCACCCGTCGGCGCTCCGCCGTTACTGCCAGCGCTCGCCGTTCCCGCGGCCCCGCCCAGAGCGGCTCTGCCCGCCGCGCCGCCCGCGCTCGTTCCAGCAGCGGGGGCACCCGCAGGCGCCTCACGGCCGCCGCCGCCGAAGGGCACTCCGCCCCTGCCCGCGGAGGCCTGCTGCCCGGGTGGGTTGCCAGGGTCGTTCGCGCAGCTTTGACTTTGAACGCCCGCCATCGCGAGCAACAGGCCGAGCAGGGATCGTCGTTGGTTCAGGCTGAGGAGCGATGACATTTCGACCTCATATCGATGCGGCAAAGGGCGCGGAGAGCGCGGAGAATGACAGCCCTCATTAAAGACCCCGGGGACAGCGGAGGCACTGACGGATGTCAGTTCCCCGCGACTTTTTGTCACCCGGAGCTTGCTTCGTGCTGTCCGCTCGACTCCTGCTGACCGCAGCAGCACCATAGACAGTCGATTTGCGGTGCGAGCGAGACGCCTCAAATGCTCGCGCGGTGCTCTGTTGTGCTGCGCTTGCTTCCGTGGTGCGCTCGCGCAATGCGTAGGCGAGCCAGCGACGCGGCATTCTTCGCCTGCTTGGCGTTCGTATGGAACGCGCGTGCAGAAGAAGTCTCGACTGAGCCGGCTCCGAAGCCGCGCGTGATGAGCCCAGCGGCCGCGGTCGGGATCTGGACCGCTCTGCAGCTCGTCCCCAGCCCGCTGCTCGTGATCGGAAAAGAACACGTGGGCGGTGGGCTCCGCTGGCAACTGACGCCGATCTTGTATTCGTTCGGCATCGCCGCGCGGCCGTTTCGCACATTTTTGGTGTCACCGATCGCGCGCCACTCCGGCTCGATCGAGCTGCACGCTTCGCCAGAGTGGGCGTGCTGCGCACCGGATGAGCAGAACAGCTTTCTGCTGCGTGCCGGTCTACGCCTGTATTTTCCGCTGCTCGAGCATGGCGAGAAGCTGTCGTGGTCCGTTGGCGCCTCATACTATCGCGCCGCGGGCGGCAGCACGAGGAACGGAGCGTCCGCGGACCTCGGCATCTTCACTTTCAACGGCGTGTTCGGCCTGAACTTCACGGTATCACCCTGGTTGACTCGTCGTGAAGTCATCACGGCCTTCACCATCCGGATCTTTTGATGCGAGCTCACGGCCTGTTCGCGCTGGTGTTGAGCCTCACCCTGCCTGGCTGTGGCTTTGCCTGGCGTGCTCTGAAGCGCAATCTGGCGGCGCCCCCCGAGCGAGCCGTCGCGCACAAGGTCGTCGATCCGAAGCGCCCCGAAGCCAGGCTGGCCGCGTTGTGGGTCGGGCACGCGACGGTGCTCCTGCAACTCGACGATCGCTTCGTGCTCACGGATCCGTTGTTCTCGCACACGCTTTCACAAGCATCACCACGCTTGGTCGAACCGGGCCTCGATCCCGAGCGGCTGCCACGCTTGGCCGCGGTCGTCGTCTCGCACATGCACTTCGACCACTTGTCTTTTGGCAGCTTGGATTTGGTCGAGCAGCGCACGCCGGTCGTGCTCGTGCCACCAGGGGTGCGCGCCAACATGCCGCGCTACGAGTTCGAAATCCGTGAGCTCGAAACTTGGGCGTCGTACGAGCACGAGGGGCTTCGTGTCACGGCAGTGCCGGTGCAACATGTCGGTGGTCGTTACGCGCTCGATACAGCATTCGAAACCCGAGCCTTCACGGGCTACGTGTTCGAGTATCACGGCCTTTCCGTGTATTTTGGCGGCGACACGGCCTACGTTCCGAGTGCGTTCAAGGCCACACGCGCGCGCTTTCCCGAGCTTTCACTGGCGCTGCTGCCAATCTGCCCCAACGCCCCGCGTGACTTCATGCAGTACACGCACGTGAGTCCGAGCCAAGCGCTCGACGCCTTCACGCTGCTCGGCGCGCGACAAATGATTCCGATTCACTTCGACACCTACATCAACTCAGACGACGAATTCGGCGCATGTCCACGGCAATTGCGTGCCCAGATGCATGCGCGCGGACTGAGCGACGAGCAAGTCGCGATCCTCGCCGCCGGCGAACAGCGCGTGCTCATTCAGAAGTAGCGGCGCGAGTGGAGTGGTTCTCGCCGGGCTCGACTTTGGCGCGCCGCGCCGAGCGAGGAATACCCGGTCCCGGAACCAGCCGAGCCCGCTACGGTGCCACGCGCGCCGTCGCCGCCAACCGTTCCGCACATCGCCTGGTCCGTTCATCGCCGCAGAGCTCGACGCTGATGTTCCACAGCTTCTCCCAATCGCGCGGAGCCAGGCTGGCTGGGGCCTTGGCGACATCGAATGGACGAAGGAAATACGCTCACGCGAGGCAATGTGCGAGAGCTCCTCGCACGTTTCGCGCCCACGTTCCTGGGAGCGGCCGAGGATCACGATCTCGACCTCCGAATGCGCAGCCAGGGCCTTGGCGACGCCCTTGCCCATCCCATTCGTGCCACCCGTGATGAGCACCTTCATCGGCTATCTCCGCAGCGATGTACGCTCAGCCATCGCCGCGAGTCCCCTGTCGAATGAGCGTGAACTCTTCGGCGACTATGACGCCATTTGCAGCGGCGCCCCGATTGCAGTCGGCCGTCGAGAGCGTGTCCTGTGCGCCTGCTTCATCGTCGGTAGGGCTCGGGGTGGTGGCCACGGCGCCTTGCCAGTACAAGCGGACGCGGCGGGTGACCTGATCGTGAGCCATCGATCTCAACAACGCGTAGAGCCCGCCCTTATCGAGCGTGAGCGCCGTCGACAGGGTCTTTCGGACGTCCTCTTTGTCGGGATTCGATTCGTGAAGCACTTGGTGCGCGCAATCGAGCAAGTCAATCGCTCCCATGATCTTCATTTGTCGCCCCAGCGAGGTCGCGCCTTCCGCCCCAACATAGACCCAGAGCAGCGCTCGGTCTTGCCAGTTGCAGATCTGCTGAAGGCTATAAGCGGTGGAGAAGAAGAGCCGCGCGGTGGGGACGAACGCCAGGTCGTGGATCGAAAGGATGTCCTCCTCCTCCAAACGGTCGACATGCTTCGCCGTGACGCCTTCCAGCTTCAGGAGCTCGGAAGCGCCCGCCTCTGAAGGCGCGGCTGCACCGAACAGCTTTGCCGCCCGACGGAGCAAGAGATCGAGGGCGTGGTCGCCGGTGGCGGCCGAGAACACGCCCAGCAAGACCGCGTGCTCCAGGTTCAACTGATTCCAGGTCGCGCCGAGCTTCTCGACCGTGAAGAAAAGGCCGAGGTCTGCGATCGCCGCCAAGATGATCGAGCGCGTCGCCCAAGCGAACATCCGGGCGCTGATGTCGACACTCGAGATGCGCACAGCAATGCCGCCGAGCCGCATCAGGAAGCAGGAACTCGTTGCCACAATCAGCGATGCGATGAGGTTGGGCAGCAGTTTGGTTTGGCTTGGGAAGGCGTGACTCAGCGCCAAGGCGAATACGCAAACCGCGAGGATGAACGTGCTCACGCTCCCGAACAGCAATGCGTTCATCCGAACCCTTTCGAGGCTGCGCTTGAACCGAAAGAGCTCGTAGCTCCAGGTTGCCTGCGAAGCGTTCTTGGTTTGAATCCAGCGCAAATGATCGCGGCCGTCCTCCTTGCTCGATACCGCGAGGTCGTGGAGTCGAGGAGCCACGTTGAGCTCGTAGTTCGAGGCCTTCCATGCGCTGTGGGTGGTCGCCTCTTTAGCCGCAGCGTATGCCAAAATGAACGGCACGCTCACGACGAACGCCAGGGCGAAGCGCAACCGCGACAGCCACGCCAGGACTGACTCGTTCGGCCCGTGCAAGTGTTCGATTCGCGGCGGCTCGGCGAACGCAAACGTCTTCAACTCCGGGGGCGGCAGCAGGGTCAATACGATGCTCGCGACCACGACGCCAACGAGCCACCAACTGCCTGAATGACGGCCATTTCCGTGATGGCGCTTGCGCGTGTTCGCCTCCGCTACCGCGTGCAGCTCGAGTTCCAGCTGTTCTTCCCTCATGGCGTGCTCCCCTGTTGCTGGGAATGTTCGAAAACACTGGTTCGCAATCGCGAGCTCTCGAAGCATGAAGCGAGCCAGCATGTTTTTTGACTGCTGCCGGCACAAACGAGGTCGGCGAGCAGCGGAGAAGCACGCATTTGCTGCGCTCGAGCCGACTTCGCGCGCAGGATTTTCGCGGCTCGCGATGGAGCGCTCGAGCCCGAAGCGCTCGGTCGCGATCTTTCGGCGTGAGCCACGCGGTGCGAACCCGAGGGGCTCGCTGCGCGCCACTTTTGCACACGCGTACAAGATATAGCGGATCTCGCTTCGCACACGCATACAAGGCGAGACGTCTGATTGAGCTTTTTGGGGGTCTTACGAGACGAGCTGCCGATTGGGACTGCACGCGCATACCAACCCTCTGATTACGATTTTGCACGCACTTACAAGGCAGACGCGGTGATTGGGATTATGAGTCATCACATGCACAACATTCATTCCGGGTGTGGGGCAGCGCTGCTGATCACTGTTGCGCTGTCGGCCACGGTTTCTTGCGGCGACGCGGATCGCACGTATCACGGGACCGCGCGCAACGCCGGCAGCGGTGGCGCAGCTGGAACGGCCGGCAAGGGCGCAGCCAATTCGGGAGGCGCGCACGCTGCAGGCGCGAGTAATGGCTCATCGGTTCCAGCGACGACGAGCGCGGGCAACGGCGCCTTCACTCCCGGAGCTGGGGGCTCTGCGCCTGGAACCGGCTTCCCCTCGACTGGGACCGCGGGCTTCTCCGCTGGTACGGGCGATCCTTCGCTGGGAGCAGCAGGCTCGTCACCTAGCACCGGAGGCCCGCCGGGAGCCGCAGGCTCTTCAACTGGCGCTGCAGGCTCTTCAACTGGCGCTGCAGGCTCACCCGGAGCGGGCGGCGGCGCACCCACCTGCACGAGCCAGGAGCACTTGTGCCTCGGCAGTTGCGTGTCAAACTCGTCGGTCGATCATTGCGGCGGCTCCTGCGATCCGTGCCAGGCGCCCGCGGGGGGCACCGCCACCTGCGACGGCAACCAGTGTGGCTTCAGCTGTGGCTCGATGAAAAAGTGCGGGTCAAAGTGTGTTCCCAGCAACGGCTGCTGCTCGAACAATGACTGCCCGGCGCAGAACGGGATGGCCAGACAGTGCGACACGTCCTCGAACACCTGCACGGTGTCGGGCTGTGCGTCCGGCTTCAAGCCGTGCGGCAACTCGTGCATCGCCAACAACACCTGCTGCAGCAGCAATGATTGCAGCGGAACCTGCCAAACCTGTTCAGGCCCGGGCGGAAGCTGCGTGGCCGTCAAGAGCGCGGACGACCCAGACAGCTGCGCCGGCACCTGTGACAGCAGTGGCACCTGCAAGTCCAAGCGCGGACAGTCGTGCAAAACCGTGTCGGCCGGCTGCATCGGCGACAGCCCTTGTGTCGACAACTATTGCTGCGACTCGCTCTGCTCGGGCCAGTGTCAGGCGTGCGACATCCAGAACAAGCAGGGCATGTGTTCGCCCGTGCCCTCGGGGTCGCCGCACGGCAACCGGACCAAGTGCACCACCGATGGCAGCAATTGTGGCGGCAAATGCACCGGCAAATCAGACGGAACCTGCGACTATACGAAAGATAGCTGCGGCATGGCCTCGTGCGTGAAGAACCCGACGACCAATCAGATGAACATGTCTCAGGCCGCGGGCAAGTGCAACGCGGGGGTGTGCGATCCCGCAGATGCCAAAGAGTGCAAGGGCTACCTGCTCTGCTCGAACAATCAATGCATCGGATCGTGCACCAAAGACGGTGACTGCATATCAGGCTACGAATGCAATACGAGCACAGGCAACTGCAACCCCACACCGAAGACTATTACCGTCTATATGGACGCCTCGCTCAGCGGCACGGTCACCAGCAAAGACGGCTACATTTCCGGCAAATTCATGGCCGGGGATGACAAAGCCAACACCGATATCTGTGCCTTTGCCAGCTTCGACACGTCCTCGATTGCGAAAGGCTCCGTGATTGAAACTGCTGCGCTCAGGATCTACCGAACTGGCAAGGAAGGCGATCCCTACGGCACCCTCGGGAATTTGACGGCGCAAAAGCTGAAAAAGGTCTACACCAAGCTCGATGTGGCCTCCTTGGTGGATGAAGGCGGCGAGGACAGGACTATGGACGCTGGCGGCACCAACGTCCAAAAGGAGGCCAACGTGACGTCGATCGTGAGCGATGCTCGGAACGCAGGCCAGACGACGATTCAGTTTCGCTTTTGCTTTCCGAGACCGCCGAAGGAGAACGACGCCGCTGACTCGGCTACCTACGCGGTTTCGGGTAGCAACAGGCCCCATATCCTCATCGAGTACCACCAGTAGCGTCGTGAACGGGTCCCTGCGGCCGCTCGGCGCCAGAAGGCGGGCTGAGCTTCCGGCGGCCGCAGAGATACCTGCACTCGAGTGCCGTGCTGACTCGCTCGTGAAATCGTCGCACGAACGCCCGGGACCCGCTGCCCTTCGGAACCCTGCCTTCCCGCGCTCAACTTCTACGTGCCGTTTTTGCTTCGTCCCACCTCGCACTTCGTGGTGGGGTTCGGCCCGCGACTTCAACACGACTTCGATGTGACTCGAGGCGGGCCGTACGATGGTTCGCAATCGACTTTGCTCAGTGCAGAATTCACTGTCGGGGTTCGTGGGGTGGCACGGGCTCTGACAACGCGAACCCCGGCGAGCTCGAAAGACCCGGGAAACCAGCCAATGGCGTCTTCGGCAAAGCCGGCCAGTACGTACTCACGACCGCCACGGATGCCTCGCTTGGCTACCGCGGCTATTCCCAATCCAAGGGTTCCCGGACTCGTCTGTCAATCGCGCCGAGCGTCGACTACTTCTTCGTGGGCAGCGTTTCGATGGGCATCGATGTGCCTATCAGCTACTCCAGCGGCACGTCGCTCGACTCTTCCGGAACGCCGACGGAATCCTCCTCCAAGAGCATCGGGATTGCTCCGCGCCTGGGCGCCAACCTCGCGTTGACGGAGCTGCTTTCGATTTGGCTGCGCGGCAGCCTGGGCTACAGCAACGTGAATCAGAGCGTGAGCTCTGCCTCCGGAACGAATCAACACATGAGCTCTCGCCTGTGGGTCGCCGTCTCGGCCCCGCTCCTGGTGCACCCCACCTCGCACTTCTTCATCGGCGCCGGCCCGTTCGTGTAACCACGAGCTATCCGACAAGGATCAATACGATTTCGAAAACCGGGGCACACGGGTCGGCGCGAACTTCGTTCTCGGCGGTTGGTTCAACGAGGCGCACCCCGGCTGAGCTGACGAGTGAGCAGCCCCCGCTCGAACCAGTTCGGCCGCGCCAAGCACGCAAGCGTGACTGAGTTCGAAGCTCAGGGATGGGCGCCACCGTCGATCCAGGCCCGAATGGTTTCGATCTCCGTGGCGCTGAGCGGGGTCATCGGGCCGACCTCGGGTTTGTGCGGCATGCGCAGGCCGCTGCACGGAGTGGCGTCAGATACCTTGCGAAATAGGTAGCTGTTTGCGGAATCGTACGGAACGACGCGCGTCCCGCCACAGGTCTGGTCGGCGGGATGCGACACCAACGCCTGGTACGCGGCGTCGGAGGTCAGCGGTAAGCCGGGATAGTCGGTGAGCCCGGTCTTGCTCGCATCGTGGCAATTGGTGCAACGCTGATTGAAGATTGCCTGCGTCGCGCTCATTGTCGGCCCCGTTCCCCCACCGCCCGCGCTTCCGCCTGCGCCGGCTCGACCGCTTGCGCCGCCACTGTTCGAGCTGCCCGCGACGCCGCCTGCGCCAGCACTGTTCGAGCCGCCCGCGGTGCCGCCGGAACCTCCGCGGCCGCCGCTCGAGCTGCCCGCGATGGCCACGGAGCCACTTGCTCCGGAGGTCGAGCTGCCGGCGGCCGCGGATGAGCCGCCGCCCGCGCCGCTCATGAAACTCATTCCGCTCGAGCCGGCGACGCCGGATGCCGCACCGCCAGCGCTAGCCCCACCTTGCGCATTTCCGCCGTTCGCATGAGCCCCCGAATGACCGGCCACCGCTGCAACGCCCGCCGTGCCTGGATTGCCTCCCGTGCCGGATGACGAACCCTCGTTGCTGCACGCTGAGGACACATTGACCAGCAACAGGCTCAGCCAGGTGATTCGATGAAAGAAAACGATTTGGCTTTTCACGATCACCCTGCTCCCGTGTTTCTCTTCGTAGGAATCGTCGCGTCCGATGCGCACTCGAAGTATTGCACGCGTGTCCGGCGCGTCGCCTGCTTTCGGTTGCGTTTTGGTCGGTCACAATCGATGAGGAGTGCTGCCCATACTCGGCTGTTGGGCCGTGCTCCACATCAACTCGAACCTGGTTCGCGCGACTTTCATCACGGCGAGGCCCAATGCTCTGGTTGTAAATGAGTTAATATTCAACCCAAAAGCAGACACGCTCGCCGGCCTCGACATTTGTCTTGATCTCGAGTGGGTCGCTGCGTATCTTCCCAGCGCGCCCAGGGGTTTCGCGGCGTATTTTTGTTCCAATGAGAGCAAGTCGGGGTTGTGATGTAGAGTGGTGGAACTGGCGAACATCGCCATACTGAACGCCGTTCAGTATGGCGATTGCCAATCATATTCTTTTGGGGAGACCGGGAAACGCCGGGTCTATTCCGACTCGTCAGTAGTGCTTTGCCTTTGATGTGCCGAAAGGCCGCAAAAGCGCCTGCCGCCGAGCCATGAATGAGATCGCCGCCATGTCATTGGCCGTGGTGCGTCTGCCATTGGTTTCGGCATTGCTGATTCACCCGACTGGAGTGGGTGGTCTCTATATCAAGTGAATAAGCGAGGAGTGTATCATGGTAGCTCATAGAGAGTCGAAGAGTTCGCGTCGCTTGCATCCCCGTAAGACGTACAAGTGGGCCGGCGTGCTCGTGCCGCTCGGACTGCTCTACAGTTTTGGCTGTAGCACCGCAGACACTCAATCCTCGAAAGGTGATTCCGTAGCGCGTCAGGGGCAGGCCTTGGGGACGACCGGTCTCAACGCGATCTATCCCAAACAAGATCCGAACGCCCCGAAGAGCGCGAGCGCGCCCAGCACCGCACACCTCAACTATTACACCGGTCGCGTCGTCTCGAACATTCAAGTGGTGGAGGTCGTCTACGGCGCCGGCGGAGCGGGCGCGTACCTGCCGGAGATCGTCAACAACACGCCGCCAAACGTCCCCAGCTACTACCAGGGAGTGCTCAACAGCGCGCATGTCGACTGGCTGAGTGAGTACAACACAACCGCTCCTGTGCCGACACCTCGCACTGACCAAGTCATCGGCCGCGGCAGCTTCCTCACGCGCGTCGTGATCACGCCGTCGGCAGCCAACAATGGCACCGTGATCGACGACAGCAATATCCAGGCTGAGCTCTCGGCGCAGATAGCAGCGGGCAACTTGCCGGCGCCGACTCACGATGCTGCTGGCAACAACAACACCTATTACTCGATCTTCTTTCCGCACGGGAAGACAATCACGCTCCAGGGTTTCTCCTCGTGCGTGCAATTCTGCGCGTATCACGGCACAATCGCCAACGCTGGCGGCCTCGGTGAAGTCTATTACGGGGTTCAGCCCGACTTTCAACCAGGCTCCGGTTGTGAGCTCGGCTGCGGCTCGGCTGCTACAGCCTTTGGAAACGTGACCGTCGTGGCATCTCACGAGCTCGTCGAGACAATGACCGATCCGGAGGTTGGGCTGGCCAGTGTCGTTGGCCCTCCGCTGGCCTGGTACGATACGAGCTTCGGCGAGATTGGCGATATCTGCGTCGGTCAAATGGGCAGCGTCATTGGCAGTGACGGCGTCACCTACGACGTGCAGAAAGAGTTTTCCAACACCGCCAAGGACTGCATCGTCACGCGTGACGGCGGCGGTGGCACTGGTGGCGCGGGTGGCACTGGTGGCACCGGCGGCGCAGGTGCGGGCGGTGCAGGCGCGGGCGGTGCAGGCGCGGGCGGGAGCGGTGGCACGAGCAGCGGCGGCGGCCCGTGCGCAGGCCTGTGCTCGAATCCGAAGAACATCACTTGGAGCGGTAGCTATCAAGGAGGCAACATCGGCACGGGCGCGGTATGCCTGCAAACTACGCAGGTCGTGCACGGCGGCAATTGCGGTAACTTCGTGAGCCCCCGTTCGCTCCAAGTGAACGGTCAATCGCGGCCGTGCAACAACCTGAATTGGCCGACGATTCCGCCGGCTCGCAATGGGGGCTATTGCGTCCAAGCCACCGCTGGCAATCAGCCGTGGGCCTTCATCACGCTCTGGTGAACACCCAGTAAACGCGAGGCGCGGCCGTGGCGACGAGATTCCGCTTGGAAGATCCGTCGCTGCGGACGTGCCGCGCACGCACGCTCTCGGAGTCGCGACGGATACATGATGCGCGTTAGGCTTCAGGGGCCGCCACCGAGCACCACGATATCGAACTGGCCCTGTTCGAGTTCAGGCTACCTGGGGGACTCTTGGAGCTGCCATGGGCATTTTTGGTTCACGCAACGTCATCGCGCTCTAGATCACGGGCGCCGCAGCGTGCGCCTCGCGCGAAGCCTGGCGCGTTGCCGACGTTTGACGCGCGTGTGCCGTGAGTCACTCTCGACCGGCATCGAGCTAGAAATTTGGAACGCGGCTCACGGAATGCCACATTCGCTCTGACACCAGGCGCGTTGGCAGCTCAAGCGCGCTTGTTCGACCGTCCCGCGAGCGGCGAAATCACTCCAGCAACGGCTGGTCGCTGCTTGCTGCTCCGCCGTCGCTCGGGTCTCTGCTTCTTCCAGGCACTCGTCGAGGCTGGAGTCGGCACAAGCACACACGGGGTCGCCGTAGCAAGCGCTGCGGGTTGCACAGCAATGCGTACTCTCGCAAGCATTGCAGCTGCCGTCGGCGTGTGATTCGCACGTTGGGACAGTGCCGATTTGATTGGGACTGCGCTGGTAGTAGGGAGATCCCGGGTTGCTCTGACCGCCACCGGCGCTATTCCCGCAGCTCGCCTGCGGCGAACCCACCTGTGGGTCGACCAGCGAGCAGCCAACGAGCAAGAGCAGGAGCCACCAGGAGCGATCGACGCGAGCAGCGGAAGACATGCGCTCAAAAGCTCCCTACGGCCCCGAAATGAAAGCCGAGCGAAAGCTTGTGTCCGAGTGAGTCGGGATAGCTGAATTGCCAGACCTCGCCCGAGCCCTTCAAGCGAAAGTTGCGCTCGAAGGCGTAGGCCAGGCCGAGGGTCTCGCGTACGACGTACGATTGATATTCGAGCGGATTCAGTTGCGTCGGCGCAGCGCTGCCACTGCCGACGGGGACGTTGCTCACGTTGCCACGCCGAAGCATGCCATCGACGCGACCCGTGAAGTCGAGCGCATTCGTGATCGGCTGCTCGATCTCCGCGAATGCGCCGTGCTTGGTGAAGAAGTCGCCACCCTCCGGAGCGATGGCGTACTTGAAGATATCCGGGTTTCTGGTGTCGAACTGTTGACGGCGCATCAAGTACTCCAGACGAAACGCAGTCCGTCGCACGCGCAAAGTGAAGTCGCTGCCCACGATTACGTAGCCGAGATCGCGGCTCGAGGCGTAGCTGCCCAGCATGCCGCTCGCGCCGAGCGTCAGATCCACACTGGGGCTGCCCTTCAGTGTCAAAGCCATGCGCGCTCCGACGGCTGGCCGCGGCGCATTGTGCACGTAGTACGGTAAGTGGGATTCTTGAAAGTTCAAGTCCGTTGGGTTCGAGTCGCTGTCGTTCTTGAAGCCGGTCACTGCATACAAGGCGTAGTCCAATTGTGCGACGCTACCGATCCAATGCGTGCCGTCGATTTCGACGCCGTTGGTCGGAAATGGAGACGGCAGCACGCCGTTGTTCCACTCGGCTTTTCGCAGCATTCGGCCCATGTCATAGGGCAATGGCTTGTCGCTCAGCATGTGGTTTGCGGGGTCGTGCCGCAAGTTGAACGAGCCGAAGCTGGGGCTGAAGCGACCCACGCGCAGATTCAATTCGTCGACCGCGCGGTAGTCGAAATAGGCCATGTCGACCTCGAAGCCATGGCAGCCGTAGCAAGCTTTGACGTTGGCCGAGAGGTGGTCGGAAATGTCGACGGCAACCTTGAGCGCCGCCTCCAGGGTGAAGCCTTGGAAGGTGGTGCTGGGCCCAGGCGTCACCTCCGCGCGTGGGCCGCTCGGGACCAGGTGATAGTCGAGCTGCGCGGAGCCGGCGAAGTTGTATTCCTCGGCGGCCAGCAGCGGCCGCGCCGCGCGTAGACCGAATAGCGCCAGCAGCGTGAGCACGAAACACAGCGTGCGTGCCCGCATCCCCCGCGCCATCAGCGAGCCCCCGTCGGTGCAAGTCCGCCGTCCTCGACGGGCGCATCGAGCGCCGCACCGTCCTGGTGTCGTTGCTCTTGCTTTCGCTTGCGCAGAGCAATCGAATAAACGTGCAAGTAGCGCAAAATAGGCACGGTGTCTGCCACGCTGATGCCGCTTCCGGGTTGGCGCCGCATGCGCTCGACGTAGCGTTTCCAGTACTCGTCGTTGTCGATGCCGCTGTTCAACGGCCGCGCCAGCGAGTGGCACTTCGAACAGCGCAGCGCGAAGACGGCATAGTCGGAGCGGACTTGCACGGGCATGGTCGTCTCCGGCTCGTCCACGTGACTACAGGCGATTGGACTGGCGAGCAGCGCCAGCGCAATTCCCAGAAGCAAGCGGTGAGTGGTCAATGGGCCCTGAATGACAGTGGAATATCCGCGCTTGCGTTGCCGGTATCGACATTGGCGACGCGGTGCCCTTGAACTGCGCTCGCCACGCAAGCGGCAGCGCTGCCACGCACCGGCCCACTGAGTCGAGCGTCGGTGATGATCCCAGAGCCATCCGTCTCCACATGCAGCAGATCCGTGCCCTCCACCGCTCCAGCCAGCCCGGGCAACGCCGACTTGTAACAGGCGCTGATCCGCGCGCTGGCCTCCGTGATCGCGCGCGTGACGCTGCCTGACGTCGCTCCAACCACATTTCTGGCCGGCCCGATCGTGACGCGCGCCAGCGCCAGATCGTAGCTGGGAGGAGCGGGCGCGGGCAGCGCCGGGGCCACCAGCTGAGCGCCTTTCGCAGCCGACTCGACGGGCGTTGCTGCGCGCGCACTGGGCTGGGCAGCAGGCTCCGGCGTGGTCGGCGGCGGCGCCTGAGCCGGCGCCTCCACTGCGCCGAAATCGGCAGCGGGCAAGGCTTGCGGCAGCGGTGCGCGCGTCGAAATCTCGACCTTGTTGCGGCGGCGCTTGGCGGCGGAGCGCTGGGGCGTGGCAGTCACGGATGAATCCGTCGTTTCACTCGAAGCTGCTGACTCCGGTGCCACGTCGCTCGAAGACGCGAGGGCAAACATGGCAGAGGTTGCCGCAGTCGACGGTCGCTCCACATTCTCGCGCCCGCGATCGAGCGAAGAGGGAGAGGAGGAATGAAAGCGGAGCCACGCGATGAGCCCAAGGAGCGGAGCGAGGAGCCACACGAACCGCGCACTCGGGCGCCGCCCCCGCGGCGTGCGCGTGACTGGCATCACGCCCACTGAAGTCGGCTTACTCGATTCGTCGCGACGAACGGGCGCCGCCGATGGCAACGAGCCAGCGGCTGAGGGAGCGAGCGGAAGCGGGCCGAACCTGCTTGCGGCGCTCAGCAGCGAGAGCCGCATTTCGCGGGCATTCTGATAGCGCTCCGCGGGCTTTTTGCTGATCGCTTTGAGGCAAATGGCCTCCAGCTCGAGATCGACTCCAGGCACGCGAGCCGACGGTCGCTCGGGCTGCTCGCTCACGTGCTTCAGCGCAAAACCGAGCGGGGTCTCCGCGTCGAACGGCACGCTACCAGTCAACAACTCGTACAGCATGATGCCCACGGCGTACAGATCGGTGCGACAATCCAGCGCTTCACCTCGGGCCTGCTCGGGCGACATGTAAGCGGGCGTACCGACGATCAGCCCTGTCGATGAGCGCTTGCGCCGCGGTTCTTTGATCGAGCTCGTCGCGACCGCCCCGGCCTGAAGGATCTTGGCGATGCCGAAATCACAGACCTTGACCACGTC
>DASSMT010000381.1:0-34979 GCA_035688655.1 Polyangiaceae bacterium
GTGAGGTATGGACGGTTTTCACTCAGTTCTGACCGAGGGTTGCAGAACTCTGATGGCGTGCTGAACTCATGGCCACATGAGGGCCCAGCACGAGGTGTTAATCGAAGCTGCGAACAGCGCTCGCTGCGTTGCGGACTACGAGACAGCGCTGTTCGCCGAGCTCAATCGTTCGATTGGCTTCGAGGTGGCGTTCTGTCTGCGCAGCGGCTCGCTCGGCCCCGTCACTCCTGGCTTCCAAAGTTCGGTTCGGGCCGAAACTCGCGGCCGATGGCAAGGGTACCGCGAAGACTTTCGATTGGTGGAAGCGCACGCCCGGCGCGTGGGGCGCGTCGTCGTTGACCGCGAAGTATTGGGCGCGCGGCAGCTGGAGCGCACCTCTGTGTATCGCGAGGTGATGCAGCCACATCACGGGGAGAGCTCGCTCATCGCCTATCTGGGCGCAGGCTCGCAGATCGTCACCGGTGTGGTGCTCGGGCGGACCCGAACGCGCTTCAAGCGCACGGAGGTCGAACGCTTGAGCATGGCTCTGCCGGTTCTCACCGTCTGCGAGCTGGCAGTCGGTCGTCGCATGCCCGTCGAGAGCGAGTTGCTCAGCGCCCGTGAACGCGAGATTTTGAGCTACCTGCGTCTCGGATACACCAACCGGGAAATTGGCATCGCACTCGGCACTTCATTTCGAACCGTGCGCAATCAGCTCAGTCAGCTGTTCGAAAAGCTCGGCGTTTCGACGCGCGCAGAAGCAGTCGGTCGCAGCGCCTGGCTCGACTTGGGTTGAGACGAGGGCACCGGGACTAGGACATCTGTCCCATCGCCAGAGCGGGGTCGCGGGCAATAGCTTGCGGCTATGCAGTACGACCTAATTGTCGCTGGGGGGGGAATTGCAGGAGCCGCGCTGGCTTTCCGCATGGCACAGTCCGGGGCGCGCGTGCTCATCGTCGAGCGCGAGGTCACGTTCCGTGACCGCGTGCGCGGCGAGAGCATTCACCCGTGGGGCGTAGCGGAAGCAGCCGCTCTTGGCCTGAGCGAGTTGCTCGCTACCGCGACCTTTGCCCCCGTTTACGACTGGGAATTGCGATTGGCGGGCGTGAAGCTTCTCGACCGCAATTTGGCTCATTCCAGGGCTCGGCAACCAGCCATCAACGTGCACCACCCGGAGTTTCAGCAGGCGTTGCTCGACCTTGCGCAGAACGCGGGCGCCGAAATCTGGCGCGGGTCGCGGGTCGCGCAGGTAGATCGCGGCCGACCTGCCCGTGTGACCATCGAACGAGGAGCGGGTTACCGATTGCTCGAGGCGCGCTTGGTAGTCGCGGCAGACGGGCGCGACTCGTCACTGCGGCGGGCTGCTGGCGTGGGTTTGTCGGGCCAGCGCTCCGAGCTCCTGACTTCGGGCCTGCTCGTCCGCGGACACAGTGGCCCGTGCGCCACCATCGGTTTGTTCCATCCCTTTGGGTTTTGCGAGCTTGCCCTGTGGGTGCCGCTGCCGGGCGAGCGCGTGCGCTTATATGGTGTGCGCCGAGGTGACGCCGAGGGCGAGCGCTTCAACGGCGCGGCTTCGGTTTCGAGCTTCTTTGCTTGGTGCCAAACGCTCGGCATGCCGCGAGGATGGCTCGAAAACGCCGCTGCTTTCGGGCCGCTCGCGACCTACGAAACGGCGCTCACCGAATGCAAGACCGTCGCGCTCGATGGCGGCTTGGTGTTCCTCGGCGACGCAGCCGGCGTAGTCGACCCCGCCTTCGGCTGCGGGCTTTCTCTCGCTCTCATGGACGCCCGCTCGCTCGGGGAGCGACTGCTGGAAAATCGCGATTGGAACGCAGCGGCGGCTCGCCACGCGCTCGATCGAAGCGTGTATGCGGCCAGCCTACGCAAGCTCGAAGCTTGGATGACTCGACTGTTCTATACGGCGGGGCAGGATGAGCTCCGAGCCCGTGCGCTGCCAAGGCTCTCGGCCCTCCGTGTCGACCTGTTGGGCAGCGGGCCAGCCTCACCGACGGACTCCGAAACTGAAGCGGCTCTGTTCGAGTAGTCCGGTCAGGGGTGAGGCAAACTTCGTAGCACTCGTCCAGCGCACCGCCTTGTGAGCAGCGCCCGAGCAACGGCAGCTCTCGCCGAAACTGCACGCCCAACCGGCGCGCTTTCAGCGCCGACCAAAGCCGCAACTCCGAAGGCGTCATCACGCGCCGATTCACCCAAGCGCACTGCTCAAGCCGTAGCTGTCTGCCAATGAGATTGTTTCCCTCCGACTACGCATTGACTGAGCCTCCTGCGCTCGGCCCGATGCCGACGCGGGAGGCGAGCCGCTATCGTAAGACATCGCAGTGCACAGCCAAACCGACGCACCCACCCGACATGGTCTGGTCTCGCGCGGCGTGCTCAGAAAAGCTGGACGAAGCGCGACGCCTCGGCTGGGGGACGCGCCATGGTTCCCGCGCCTGGCTGCGCGCTCGAAGTGGATGCCACTTGGCGGGCGGCGGCGGAGCCCTTCAGTGCAGGTAGCTCGAGATGACCGAATAGAACTGGTCACCCATGAAATTGTAACCAGTCTGGTTGGGGTGGATCGAGTCGCTGCTCAGCATCGACGAGGTGGTGAACCCGGTGAAGCAGTCCGCCATGATCACGTGCTTGCCAGCCGTCTGGTTCTTGGCAACGAGATCCGGGATGCTGTCGTTGATGATCTTCACGTTGGCCGCCTGCGAAGGGTAGGGGACGATCTTCGCCACGACCAAGAGCGCGTTTGGATACGTGCTCGTGATCAGGTCGACCAGGCTCGATAGCCGCGTCGGGGCGGCCGCTGGACTGCTCCCGTAGGTGTCGTTCGTTCCGATGTGGAGCAGAATCATGTTCGGCATGTACGGCACGTCCGTCGTCATGGCGAACGGCTTCATTTGGTCGATGGTGTAGCCGCTATGCCCCTCGTGGTTCTTCGGGAAGGCCATGCCGCCCGCCATCGCGGGACCGTTCATTTGACTGCCGACGAACGTGATCTTCTTGTTTGCGGCGACCGCTTTCGTGAACAGCTCCACGCGCCAGGCGCCCTCGTACTGAATCCCGAACGTGATCGAGTCGCCGAGCGGCAGGATCTTGCAGGCGTCGCTGGCTGGGCAGGGGTCGAAAGTGCCCGCCCCACTGCTGCCGCCGTTACCCGCTCCGCCCCTGCCAGCGCTGCCTCCCATCGAAGGCCCGCCACTGACTCCGCCGCCAGCACCCGCGCGACCGCCCATCGTTATGCTGCCGCCGACGCCGACGCCGGCTCCGCCGCTGCCGCCTGCGCCCGCGCCGCCCGTTGTTGGAGCGCCGCCCGTACCTTCGCCCGTAGAGCCGCCGGTCTGCGAGCCAGCGCTGCCGGTGACTGCGCCTCCGGTACCGCTGCCTCCGGTGGCAGTACCACCCGCTGCGCTCTTGCCTCCGCTGCCCGCGCCGGCCGTTGTGCTGGTGCCTCCGCTCCCGCCGTCGGCGCCAGGGCCGCTACAAGCGGCGCTCACGCTGAGGCACAGGGCGAAAATTGTCGACGAGCCGGCCTTACTCAAAGCGAACTGGAAATGACGACGAAATTGCATACCGATAGAGCTCCGCGCGCGATGCTGCGTTCGGCCGATTCAACCCCGTGCGTCGTGCGCGGGGGAGCGTCAAATTGGGCATCCCCTCCATTCCCGCGTAACCGCGAAGTTGTCGTCCGGCGCGAAGTGTGTGGCGTGCCTGTGAATTTGTCGTCTGGGCGAAGAGGGTAACCCACCTGAGGTTCGAATCCCTGCGTTGCGCGGCACACGTTCGAAGAACTCGACTAGGTCTATTTCTGCGGAGAGGGAGGGATTCGAACCCTCTGGGCGGCGTTGGCGATAACTTTGAGCGGCACGCGACTTTGCACGCCAATGCCCAGAAATTTAGCCCGAAACGATTCGGATCGCTCGGATCGTAGTCGTGCGCGCCCCCTCGTTCTCTCGCCCGGGCAGCTGCAGTAGGCTGCTCGGATGGAGGAGGACGCTACGGCCATTCCGGTCGCGGAGTATCTCGCCTTGCACCCAGCGGGGCTCCGCATCGAGGACTTCTTGCGCCTCGCACGGCTCATGGCCTTGCAGGTTGCGGAGTTCCACGCTGGCGGATGGATTCACGGGGAGGTCACACCGGCAAGTTTCGTAGTTCGCGGCCCCGCGCGCAACGCGAGCGAGCACGGCGAGCTGCCCGGTGTACGCGTGGTGCTGCTCCCTTCCACGCGACCGACCGCCACCGACGCGGTGCCACGCGTCGTCACGGACGCGGACGGCCCGCTTCACTACGTTGCGCCCGAGCGAACGGGACGAATGCAGATCCCGTTCGACCACCGTGTCGACCTCTACTCGCTCGGGGCCACCTTCTACGAAATGCTCGTCGGTACAACGCCCTTCCCAGCCGGAGATCCGGTCTCTGTCCTTCACGCGCACGTGGCGATCGTGCCGCCGGCGCCCCGAGTGAGGAAGGCGAGCATTCCCAAAGTCGTCTCCGACCTCGTGATGCGACTCCTCGAGAAGATGCCGGAGTTCCGCTACCAAGCAGCCACGGCAGTGGCCGACGACTTGAAAGAAGCCGAGGCTCGAGTGCATGCTTCTGGCGGAGTCGAAGACTTCGAGCTTGGGCTCACGGATCCAGGTCGAAAATTCGGAGAGCCACGGGCGCTCTATGGTCGTGAGGAGGAGCAGCAGGCCCTCCACGAAGCGCTCTTTCGCTGCACGCGAGGCGGCACGGAGTTCATGCTCATTTCGGGCCCCGCCGGGATCGGCAAGACCGCGCTCGCACAACGTGCATTGTCGGGCCACAGCTGGGTCGGGGCGAGCCAATTCGGTGGGTTTCAGGCAAGCCGTCCGTACGCAACCATCGCCGATGCCGTTCGCGATCTGCTCCACCGCCTGATGGACGCGCCGATCGAGATTCGCGCACGCGTGGCGAGCCGCGCACGCAGCGCCCTCAGCGGCGGTGGCCGCACGCTCCGCCCGTTGATTCCGGAGCTCGAGCTGCTCACCGGAGTATTACCTCCGCTCGCTGCTCAAGATTTCGAAGGGGGCGACCCTCGCACACGCTTGAGCTTGAGGGCCTTGTTGCGTGCGCTCGCGAGCCCAGAGCTGCCCGTCGTGCTTTTCTTCGACGACCTGCACTGGGCTGACGCGACTAGCATCGATTTCATCGATTCTCTCATCGAAGGCGGCGACATTTCCCACCTCTTCGTAGTCGGCAGCGCGCGCTCCGATGCGCTGAACGACTCACCGCGACTGTCGCGCCTGCGAGAGCTGAATGCGACGGATGGACCGTTCCGCGAGCTCAAGCTATCTCCCCTAGGGCCAAGCGCGCTCACGGCCCTGTGCGCAGATTTGCTGCACACGGACGAACGCACGGTGGCCCCCCTTGCAGCGCTCGTGGCGGATAAGGCAACCGGGAATCCGTTGTTCGTCGAGCGCTTCCTGTGGCAGCTGAAGCGAGCGGGCGCCATTCACGTGGACGTGATTCGACGAACATGCTCCTACTCACCCGCGCGTGTTGCGACGGTCGAAGTCCCCGACGATATCGTGGATCTCATGGGCCTGACCGTGCGCTCGCTGCCGGCCCCTATTCGACGGGTGCTGGCGGTCGCAGCCGCGTTCCGAGAGACATTCGCGGCCGTGGATCTGCGAGGGCTCACCAACGAGCCAACGGACGACATCGAGGCCTACCTACTGACCGCGCGCGCCGAGGGACTGCTGCTCCTTGCTTCGGATGGGCGGGGGGAGCCCGCCGCCGTTTACCGTTTCCTCCACGATCGCGTGAAACAAGCCGCGTACGACTGCCTCGACAGCGAGTCACGCGCCGAGATTCATCTCGCGATCGGGCTACGTCTGGTCGACGCGCTGGAAGACCCAAAGACGGACGAGCGGCTCTTCGAGGCGCTCGATCACCTGGGCCGGGGAAGCCGGTTGCTGCGGGACAAGGCCGCGCGCTTGCGCCTGGTGGATCTATATCGGGAAGCTGGCCAGCGCGCGAAAGCGTCTTCCGGCTTCAACGCCAGCTATGATTATTTCCGTAGCGCGCTGGCCTTATTGCCCGAAGATGCAGCTCTCAGTCATCGCGCTGTCTTTCTCGAACTCCTGCATGGGGCTGTCAGCTGCGGGTTCCTCTCGGGCGAGGTGGACTCTGCCGATCGACTCGCAAGAGAGGCCAGCCAGGGTCTTTCGGACGCGCTCGACCGCGCGGAACTCCTGCGACTTCGCGTCATCGGCCTGACCTCCGCGGATCGGCTCGAGGATGCCATCGCGTGCGTTCGACAGGCTGCGCTCATTCTCGGCTGTCATTTACCGGAGGGCCACGACAATGCGCGCGTACGCGCTGAAGTGCTGGAGCTGGGAGATCATGTCTCGACGCTTTCACCCGCCGGATTCAAGACTCTGCCCGAGCTCACGGATAGCCGCCTACTGCTGCTGGTGCGCGTGTTGTCGGCCGCAAACGGTGCGACCTGGTTGCGCGGCGACACTGCGCTCTTTGCTGCTGCCCAAGCGCGCATGGTCTCAATCACCATCCAAGAAGGCCTCGCACCGGAGTCCGGCGGTGCGCTCGTGCGATTCGGAGCCATGTATGCGGACGCAATAGGCGATCCCCGACCCGCTTACGAGATCAGCGTACATGGGCTCGGGCTTTCGCTCGAAGCCACGGACCTCCGAACGCGCTGTCGCGCGAGGTTCGGCATGGCCTTCCACATCAGCCATCTTCGGTTACCGCTTCAGGCCTGCGTCGACGAATTTCGCGCGGTCATCGACCTTGGCGTCGACTGTGGAGAGTTCGCCTACGTCGGGTTCGCTAGTCACCGAGAAATCGAAGCGGCCCTCACCATGGGCCAAGATCTGCCGACGGTTCTCCGGGAGCTCGACCGAGCCAGGGTGTTCGCGCAGCGCCACGAGCTCAAGACGATACTGAAGGACCTGTCCGCGTTGCGCGGCGTGGTGCACTGCCTGCAAGGCAGAGCGGACACGCACGATCTTCTGACGGACGACGCCACCGATTTGATTCGCGGCCGCACCGAACTCTTCGCTCGACTGAGCGTGTGGATGCTGGGAGCGAGCTATCTCTTTCGACGGCTGGAGGCGGCGAACCGCTATGCGCGCACGGCCGAGCCACTCCTGCGCATGATGCCATCCACGCTGCCTGTGATGGCATACGTCTTCTATGACGCGCTCTGTCGCGTCGCTGTCGTCGAGGAACCAAGTGAGGAGACCGCGTCTGAGCTTCGCGTCGTCGAAGAACACGCCGCGCGTCTCGAGCTTTGGGCGAAGAGCTGCCCCGACAACTTCACGCACAAGGCGCTCCTCGTTCGAGCCGAGCTTGCCCGTGCTCGAGGGCTGAGTGATGAGGCCATGCGCGGCTACGCCGACGCGGCAGCGGCATCACGCGCGCAGCAAGCGCAACCGGACGAGGCCATCGCCATCGAGCTGGCCGGCCGATTGCACTGGAAGCTCGGGCGTTCGACGATGGCGCGCGCGGCCATCCGCGATGCAATGCGCCTCTTCGCGCGCTGGGGAAGCTTAGGCAAGGTGGAGGCCCTCGCGGTCGAGTTTCTTGGCTACGCGGAGAAGCCGTCCACATTTGGGGCCACGCTCGTTGGAGCTTCCGCTGTCACGGCGGCGCACCTCGACCTATTGAGCGTCATGAAGATGGTCGAGAGCGTCTCGTCCGAGCTCGTGCCCGAACGCCTGTTCGAACGGCTGGTCTTACTGGGGCTCGAGGTCGCGAGCGCCCAGAACGCAGTGCTGATCTTGCGCGAAGGACGCAATTACGAAGTTCGTGCGCGTGGCTCCGCCTCCGAAGGTGTGGTTCTGCTCCGAACTTCGCTCGAGGAAAACGCGGACTTTCCGAGGGCAATGCTGCGCGCGGTGATCGAGCAGTCCGCGGCGATCCGCGTCGGGGACCTGCAGAACGATCCCGTCTACGGCGTGGACGACTACGTGCGGTCCGCTGCCGTGAAGTCTGCCATGGCCATCCCGATATGCCGCGAGAATGACACCATCGGGGCGCTCTATCTGGAGAGCCGGCTCGTCAGCGGCGCGTTCGCCGAAGATCGCGTTGCCGTGCTCGAGCTGTTATCGAGTCAAATGACGATCTCACTCGAGAATGCGCGCCTCTTCGAGCGCCTCGAAAGCGAAGTACAAGAACGTCGGCGCGCCGAGGCTCGCCTGCAATTCCTGGCAGAGGCGAGTCTTCGCCTGGCGGATCGCGATGAGACGGACACGGTGTTCGAAAAAGTGGCGAGCATTGCGGTCCCGTTCCTCGCCGACTGGGCGACCGTCGACGCGCTCGTGGAGGACGGAACTCTGAATCGCATGGCCGGCGTTCATGCCGATCCGCGCATGCAAGAGTTGCTGGATGAGCTCTCCGACCGTTACCCGCCTGCCGCAAACTCATCGGTTCCCGCGGCCACGGCGTTGCGCACGGGCAAGTCGCTGTTGCTCGCCGAGGTGACCGATTCCTCGATCCGCCGAGTGCAAGCGGATGCTCGACACGGCGAACTGTTGCGGCGCCTGGGGAATCGGTCGACGATCGCCGTCCCGCTCACCTCTCACGGTCGAAAACTCGGGGCGCTAACCCTGCACGTGGGCGGGAGCAGACCCAGATTCGCAGAGTCGGACGTTCAGCTCGCGGAGGAGCTCGCTCGACGGGGCGCGCTCGCGATACATCGAGCTCGACTCGAGACCAGGCTCGCGCAATCGCAGAAACTCGAGGCCATCGGCCGGCTCGCGGCAGGCGTGGCGCACGACTTCAATAACCTACTCATGCTCATCCTCGGGCACGCCGATCTCCTGTCACTCGACACCGCCCTCGGCGAGGACAATGCCACGAGCGTGCAGCAGATCAAGGAAGCAGGGGTCGCTGCTGCGGCGATCGTGAAACGACTGCTCGCGCTGGGCCGCCGGCAGGTGCTCAACCCCGAAGTCCTTCGAGTCAACGATTGTCTGGAAGCCCTTGCAGACATGCTCCGAGGCCTGGGCGGGGCGCGCGTTGATCTGGTGTTGGAGTTGGATCCCGAAGTTGGTGAAATCAACATCGATCGAAGCCAGCTGATTCAAGTGCTCGTAAACCTCGTCACCAACGCGCGCGATGCAATGCCGAGTGGCGGGACGATCTTCATTCGGACTTCACACAGGACCTTCGAAAGTTCCCTGGACGAGCCCGCCGCCGAGCAAACCGGCGCGCACACCCAGGTCTGCATCTCTGTATCCGACACCGGCGTCGGAATGGACCCCAAGACCCGCGCTCATCTGTTCGAGCCGTTCTTCACGACCAAGCCCAGCGGTACTGGTATCGGCCTTGCCACTGTGAGCGCCATCGTCGAACAGTCCGGCGGGCGGATCTTCGTCGACAGTCGCCCAGGTGCGGGCTCGCGCTTCACGAGCTGCTTACCCAAGCTGCACGACCCCGGCGCGAATTGAACGCCCGACGCCCCGAGATGGGACGGGCGCAAGCCCCCGTCCCACTCGGAGCTTGCCGCGCCGGCGACGGGCACAGCCCGCGGAAAAGACGCTAGCCCTGAGTCAGCACCGGTGGCGGGGGGCAGGTGTAATCCCAGTAGCAATAGGGCTTCCAATCGGGACCGATCGGATCCGTGCACACGCATTGCACGGTGCAGCCAGGCGGACGCCGCGGCGGATAGCCGCATTTGCTCAAGGCTTCATGCTCGACACCGGGTTCTCCCTCGGGAGCCGCATCCCCGGCCTGGCTGGCGCAACCGGCCGCGAACAAGGCGAACGTGAATATGCCTGTGGCAAGACGATAGAACATCGCATCTCTCCTTTTTGTTTTTTGGTCGTGCAGCTCGGCCCATCCCGAGCAGCAACCAGGAGCATCAAGTCCCGTGCCACGCTGTCGTGCGCGATCCGATTGGGAAGCCGACGGGGCCGCCCCGGGTCGCGGCGCGCACGCGCGCGTGCGCGCACGCGTGCGCGCACATCGGCGCGAATTCACCCCTTGCCCGATTCGAATTCGACGCCCCAGAGAGAGCAACGTCTACGAATCTCGGTTCAGGAGGTTGTGGAGGCGCGCTCCGAGCGTGCCAGCAGATTTGGTTTCTGCAGGCAGGTTTCCATGTCTTTGCCATCGACACCGTAGAATCGGATCAGCGGGTGGCGAGGCGGCGGGATCGCGGCGCGCACGAGCGCCACTGCTTCACTGAGCGACTGCACGACGAGCTGCGCTTCGAGACGGAGCACGCGATAGTCAGCGTTGCGCAATGTAGCAGTATTGAGCTCACAGTGACTGGCGTGGCGCGGAGCGTGCGCCTCTCGCGAGGCTCGGCCCGATGCCGACGCAGGAGGCGAGCGTGAACAGAAGGACAACGCCGTGCACGCCCGCCGGGGGGCGTGGAGCCATGCCTATGCGTGCTGAGTTACCCAGTGCGACAGCGCACAGCGACGACCTCCCCCAGCCGCACCCCTGCGGGTGTCACGAAGCGCGTCGCGCAGCGGCGAAGCCGCGAGCACGGCTTTGGGGGAGGTCGGCGGCGCGCAGCGGCGACGCCGCGAGCACCGACGGGTGCCAACGCCTCACTTTCGTCGTGGAGTGAGGGGGCAGCAGCGGGGAGGGAGGGATTCCTTGCGGTGCTCGCGGCCTGCGGCCGCTGCGCTCCTCGGGACCTCGGGTTCACGCGCAGCGCGGCGCGCGACGTCGGGGCTTCGTGCATATGCGGCGCGGGCGGCTCGGTGCGAACCCTCCGGCGAAGCAGCTCGCGGCCGGCGAGCTTTTACGATCGACACCCGAGGTTCGAATCCCTCTTGCGAGGTTTCGTGGAGCTGCGCAGCGGTTCGGCGCAGTTGAAGTCGTCAGCGGAGAGGGAGGGATTCGAACCCTCGGTACGGTTGCCCGTACACTTGATTTCCAGTCAAGCACCTTCGACCACTCGGTCACCTCTCCGGGTAAGCTTTTGGCGCGAAGCGGGCGGAATCTGGCAGCCGGCGGGGGACGTGTCAACGATAGACGACGTGGGCGGTTGCGCGCCGGCAGCTCGCGCCGGAATGCCGGGGATTTGCCGGAATTTGTTGCGGATTCTGGGCGACGCGCTGGCGCGTTCGAACGCGGAGTGGGAGCGACGGGCGGCGCGTGGGCTTGGGGTGGCGCCCGCGTCCGTTGGCCGAGTCCTGCATCGACTGAGCGGAGAATCACTCCCGGGTAGGGTCTGATGTAGGACTTCTTGCCAGGCGCCGCGCTTTACGAGGACCGAGGAGCATGCCAAAAATGCGCGGGAATATTTGGGAGGCGTTGATGAATCAGAAAGTCAGTTCAGTCCTTTTGGCATGCTTACTCGGGGTGGGGAGCTTGGGGTCGGTCGGTTGTGCGTCGATGCGCGCCGCGGGGGCAAAGCACCATTACATCGAGTCGCAGACGGAATCGCACGTCTACGACAAGCCCCTCAACGCCGTCTGGCCCGAAGCGCGTCAGCTGTTGTTCGCCAAGGGCTATTCGGTGAAGGACACCGATGCGTCGGCAGCGGAGACCGAGTGGAAGACCACGAGTGACAGCTTCCGGAACCGCCTTCTGCTCACGGGCATGCCAGTCGATGAACGCACCTGCAAGGTGCAGATCATGAAAGAAGAGCAGCAGCGCATGGACGGCAAGTGGAGCACCGGCAGCACCGAGCGCGATCTGGGGCTCGAATGGGAGCTGCTGCGCAAGGTGTCGCCGGACAATGCCCAAAAGATCGAGCAGGAAGCCGAAGTCGAAGGGCAAAAGGCCGCCGCGGCCAAGTAGGCGCGCTCAGCGCACGCTCACTCGCTCGAGCCACGCAGGGGCCCCACATCCGTGGGGCCTCCTCAGCCGAACTTTGGCGTAGTGAGGCAAATGCCGTTCACTTGACAATGCCGTTCACTCGAGACAGCTCTTTACGTACAAAAGTGGTGTCACAGTCGTGGGCGGCGACGCGGGATGCTCGAGCATGGGCCGCCCTTCCCGCAAAAAACAAAGCGTGCGCGCACGCTTTGTTTTTTTGCTTGGCACCCTGATCTTTGCGATGTTCGAAGCGGATCGCGCCATCGCGTTCTCCAAATCGCCCACCTAGTTTTCTAGGGATTCGCCGCGCGGCGAGGTTTTTGGGTTGATGGTCACACGGTTCGTCGCAGTGCGTCGCAGCCTTCGGCGTCGCGTCGCGACCATCCGGAGAAGTGAGCCCCCAGCGCGCGAGGTGACGAGTCGGGCGGCACGCGTGCCGGGCACGGGCCGCACGCGTGCCGGGCACGGGCCGCGCTTCGGCGCGTCCAGGCAATCGCAACGCGACCCCTCAGATACGCTCGATTTGGCCAAATTGCTGCACGGAGGCGCGCCGTTGCCGAGCGCTTTTTGGGGGGCACGCCGATTGCAAAGTCGCTGGCTGCCGAACGGCAGAAGGAGCCAGTCGTAATGCTGCGAGACTCGGCGGCGGAGGAGCCGGTGTTGCGTGACCTCGAGGCACGCGTTGCGGAGTTGCCCAACGTCCTCGAATGTAGAGTATTGCGTCACGCGGACGGTTTCGGCTCGCGTGTCGTGGCGTACGTCGTCGCGAGCGCGGCGTTTTCTGGCGCCGATGCGAACCGTCGTTTGCTTCAGCAAGCGCCTGAGCGGACGCTGCCCGACACGTACGCGCTGGTCACGGCGTTGCCGCGCACGGCCGCAGGCGTGGTCGACGTCGCCGCCCTCACAGCGCTGCCCGTCGTGGACGAAGCGCTGGCGTTGCAGGTCGAGGAGCAGCTCCGTGCCGATCCGCGGATCGCAAGCGCAGTGGTGTTGGCCGACCAAGCGTCGCGATCGGCACCGGCGCTGCCCGTGGCGCGCCTCATGTCGTTGCGTCAGCGAACAGTGGAAGCGCGAGAAGCACCCGCTGTGCGAGCGACGAGCGTCACACGGCGACCGTCGGGGCCGCTCGCGCTTCGGCATGGTCCCGAACTGGTCTCGCTCCCGGATTCTCCGCGCACGCTCACCGACTCACTCGAACGCGCGGCAACCAGCGTCGATGTGCCTGCCATCGTCTATTTGGGGGACGATGGCTCTCCGCGCGAGCAGTCGTTTGCCGCGTTGCGAGCGGAGGCGCTTGCAATCGCCGCGGGGCTAGTTCGAGCCGGGGTGATGCCCGGCCAGCACGTGCTGCTGCAGCTTTCGCGCCCGGAGCAAGTGTTGCCGGCTTTTTGGGCGTGTTTGTACCGAGGCGCGGTGCCGGCCATCTTCGGCGTGCCAGCGGGTTACTCACCACTGACCAATGAGTTTGCGCGGCTGTGCGGTGTGCTCGAGCTTCTGCAGAGCCCTTTCGTGCTCACTTCGTCCCAACTTCGGGACTCGCTCCGCGCGGCTTCCCGCGAGCTGGGCATCGACTCTCAGCGCCTGCTGGTGCTCGAAGATTTGTGCGCGACGAGTGCCGAGCTCAGCGCTCACCGCGCCTCGCCCGACGACGTTGCTTTCATGACCTTCACGTCCGGCAGCACCGGGCTACCGAAGGGGATCCCGCTCAGTCACGCGAACGTGCTGGCGCGCGCACGCGGCGCGAACCTGGCCTGTGGCAACCACGAGCGCGACGTCGTCTTCAATTGGCTGCCGTTCGATCACATCGGTAGCATCTCGGACTGGCACCTGCGCTGCGTGGAGCTTCGTTGCCGCATGGTTTACGCGTGCAAGGAGCTCGTGCTCGGCGACGCTCTGAATTGGCTACGCGTCATGGATCGATATCGTGTCAGCCACAGCTGGGCGCCAAATTTCGCCTACCGGCTCGTGAGCGCGGCGCTTGCTGGTACGGCCGAGCGCTGGGATCTGTCTTGCGTCCAAACCCTGCTCTCCGCGGGCGAAGCGGTGTCTTCCTCGACGGTGCAGGAGTTTACTCGGCAGCTCGCCCTGCACGGTCTGCCGCGAACCGCGCTCCGCCCGGCGTTTGGCATGGCCGAGCTCGCATCCGGGGTGAACTACTATCAGCCCACGCCGGAGCGCCCAACCCGTGTTCGTGCGCTGGATCGCGATTCGCTCGATGGAGCCTTGACGGAAGTCGCCAGTGACGATCCGCGGGCGATTGGTGTGACTAGCTTGGGCCCGATCATTCCGGGCGCTAGCATGCGCATCGTCGACGAGCACAATCGCGTTCTGCCCGAGCTCACGGTTGGGCGCTTGCAGATCGCGGGCGGGCCCGTGTTCCGAGGCTATTACAAGAATCCGGGCGCCAATCAGCTGGCGTTCACCGAAGACGGCTGGTTCGACACCGGCGATCGCGGCTTCATCGCCGAGGCCGAGCTGTACTTGACCGGTCGCGACAAGGAGACACTCGTCATCAATGGCGCGAACTTCTCCAACGCCGAAATCGAAGCGGTCGTGGAGCAGATCCCGGGCGTCGTCGTGTCGTTCACCGCGGCCTGCGCCGTGCGCCCGGAAGGGGCGAGCGGGGAGCAGCTCGCGATCTTCTTCGTGCCGGTGCGAGCGCGCGGTCCCGAGCTGGCGGCGCTCCTCAAGCGGATCCAGAGCAGTGTGCTGCAAAAGACGGGCGCGAAGCCCGACTACTTGTTGCCGGTGAGTCGCGACGAGATCCCGAAGACCGCGATCGGTAAGCTGCAGAGAAAGCAGCTCGTTCGGCGGTTCGAATCCGGTGCCTTCCGAGGCACGGCCGAAGCATCGTGTAGCTTGCTCGAAGGCCCGGACACGATCCCCGATTGGTTCCTGACGCCGGCCTTTCTGCCGAGGGCACGTCGCTCCAAGCCCGCGCAACCCGGACGTGGCTTCTTGTTGATCGAGGACGAGCACGGGCTCTCGCGAGCCCTCGCGGACGAGCTCTCGGCAAGCGCGGCCACGATCTGGCGGACGACCGCGGCAGAAGCGACGTCCGCGTTCCTCGCCGCCGGCACGGCACTCAGCGACGTGCTCGATCTGCGAAGCTTTGGTCCTCTTGGGCAAGAAGCTCGCGGTCGAGACGGAGCGCCGACCCTTGCCGAGCACACCGCTGCGACCCTGGCAGCGATGATCGACCCCATTCGCGCATTGGGCCAAATGCGTCGTGCCGAGGGGCCGCCCGTGCGCTACCTGGTCGTAGCGAGTCACGCGCAGCGCGTCCGCACTTCGGACCAGCTCGATCCCGCGCGCGCTGCGGCGCCCGCCCTGCTGCGCGCGATCGAGCAGGAGTTGCCCGCTGTGCGCTGCCGGCACGTCGACGTCCCGTTTGGCGAGGAGGAGCTCGTGCGCGTCGCACAACGACTCGCGCTGGAAGCCTACGCCGAGCCGGACGAGCCGGAAGTCGCCTATCGCGGCGACCAGCGTAGCTGCACGGGCTTCGAGCGCGTGCGCTGGCCCGCAGTGCCGGAAGATTCCCGGCTGCGCAGCGCCGGCGTGTACGTGCTGACGGGCGGGCTCGGTGGGGTAGGCGTCGCACTCGCTCGCTACTTGCTCGAGCATTTGCGAGCGACCGTGCTCCTCGTTGGCCGATCGGAGTCGTCGGCTGTGGAGTCGGAGCTACGAGTGCTCAGGCAATTGGGCAGCGTGCGCTACGCGGTGGCCGACGTGAGTCGGCCGCGCGCTCTCGAGCGCGCCGTCGCCGATTTCGAGCGAGACTGCGGGCAACCCGTGGACGGGTTTTTTCACCTCGCGTCGAGCTACAGTGAGGGCTCCACGCTAGAGGAATCGAGTGAGTCGCTCGCGCGCCAGTTCGCCGCCAAAGTGGACGGCGCCATCGCCGTCGGCGACGCGCTCGCCCAGCGCCCGCAGGCGTTTGCCGTTCACTTTTCCTCGGTCGCCTCGCGCTTCGGCGGCAGCGGCCTCGGCGTTTACGCCGCCGCCAATCGCGTCCTCGATGCCATCGCTGCCGAGCAGCGCCGCCACGGTTTGCAGAGCTACGCGGTGAACTGGTCGGTCTGGGACGGGCTCGGTCTCGGCGCTCGCACGGCGCCGAGCGAGGTGCTGCGCGCCAAGGGATTGTCAGCGATTGCGAGCGGTCGCGGCATGGCTTCACTGGCGGCGCTGCTGGCTCGCCCGGCCGATACCGTCGTCGTCGGTGTCGACGTGCAACATCGTGCGTTGATGCGCCTGATCGCTGGCAGCGCGCAGCCCGCGGCGTCCCTGCGCGGGATCGTCGAGCTCGCACGTTCGCCAGGTGGGGGCCCCTCGGAGCCCGTCTCTCTACCGAGCGGCGCGTCGGATTGCCTCGGCAACCGGCTCGAGCTCGAGCTGTGGGAGGTCGAAACCACGCCTCGCTCGGCAGACGGAACCGCCGATCGCACCGTGGTCGCTCGGCTCTTGCACGGCGGGGCCGCGCGCGAGCAGAGCCCTGCCACGACCGATCTCGAACAGCGGCTGGTCGAGATTTGGAAGCTGCTTCTGGGCGTGCACGAGCTCGGCATCGATGAACATTTCTTCGATCTCGGCGGCACGTCGCTGCTTGCGGTGCGCCTATTTGCGGAAATCGAAAAACAGCTCGGCCCGAGCCTGCCCCTCGCGACGCTGTTTCGCGCTGGGACCGTGCGCGGTCTGTCGCAGGCCCTCGAAGAGCAACTCAGCGAGAGCTCGGCGCATTCCGCGGATGCGGCCTCGGGCCGCTTCGAAATCACCGCGTTTCGGCGCAAGCTCCAGGACCGGCAGTCGGCACTGGTGTTGATTCAAGCAGGCCGCACCGTGCCGTTTTTCTGTGTCCATGGCGCGGGCGGCAACGTCTTGAACTTTCGCGATATCGCGCGGCGGCTCGGCCCCGACCAGACATTCTACGGGTTGCAAGCGCAGGGTGTCGACGGCTCGAAGACGCAAAGCACGATCGAGGAGATGGCGGAGTCTTACGTCGCGGAGATCTTGCGACTCGAGCCCAACGGACCGTACCTGCTCGCTGGCTATTCGACCGGTGGCGTGGTTGCTTTCGAAATGGCGAGGCAGCTCCGGGCCGCCGGTCACGAGGTCCCAGTGCTGGCGTTGCTCGATACCTTCTGCGCCGGTGTGGTGCCGCTCTCCACGTCGTTCAGCGATCACGTGAAGGGGCTGCTCGAAGAGGGACCCCGCTATCTCGTGCGCCGCGCGCTCGCAAGCCTGAAGCGCCAGTGGGATTTTCTCGCTGCGCAGCTGAAGGTGCGCCTGCATCGGCTGAGGCGGCAGCCCTTGCCTTTCGAACTGCGAGAGCACTCGCTGGCGCGGGGCTTGGGCGATGCCGCGGAACGTTACCGGCCGAGCCGCTTCGAGGGCCCAGCGTTGCTCTATCGCGCAGCCCTCGTCGATCCCCCTTTTCGACACGTGGGTGACAAGCGCGGTTGGGACGAATTTTTGCCCGATCTCGAAGTCATCGAGGTCCCTGGCGACCACGCGAACTTCTTGATGGATCCCAACGTCAGCGTGATGACCGCACACTTGGCCCACGCCCTGCGCGCCGCCGAGCAGCGCGCCGAAGCTCCGGAACGCGCCTTGGCCATGGGCGAGAACCTGAGGAATGCCGGAGCCGACCGGCTGCGTACGAGCAAGACGCGCAAACGTACCCGTTGAATGCTGGGCTTCGTTCCGGGCGCTCGCTTGTCGGCGCGCGGCGTCGGTAAGCTCCGAGAAATAGCCAATACTCCGCCTTCGCGCGGCACCGGCCTGGAACTTGCTGAAGCGATGCGTGGCGCAGGCTGGCGCCATCCGGGAGATCGGCAATGGCAGGCAACAGGTTTGGCTTCGGAACGTGGAGCGTCTTCGTGGCGTGTTCGCGAGGCGCAACGATGGTTCAATACGTGACCGCGTTGGGACTGGTCGCGCTCACCGGCAGCGTCGCTTTCAGCCAGTTTGGCGACTCAATTCGGCGTGGCGTGCGCGCGGAAATGTTGGCGACCGCGGAGTCGAACGGTGAGCAGACCGACGGGCCCAAGGGCTCCTTGGCAGCCGAGGTCGCCAGCGCCGGCATGGAGACGGCAGTCGTCCAAGGCTCATGGGCACTCGCCGCCAAGGCGGGTGCCTTGGGCCTGGCAGGTGCGCGAAAGAAACAGCGCGGCCGTGCCAACTCCGGCTTCGACGACGGACAACCGAACGGCTCCGCGCTTCCAGATCGCAGCGTGGATCCGAACGACACTCCATACGGCGAACCGCCGAGAGACTCATTGGGTTCGAAGGACTCGAATAGCTCGAAAGCCCCATCCGGTTCGAAGGACCCACCCAGTTCGAAGGACCCACCCAGTTCGAAGGGCCCATCGGGCGCGAAGGACCCGCCTGGTTCGAAGGACCTACCCGCCTCGAAGGACTCCAGTCTAAATGACTCCTCCAGTTTCAAAGACCCCAGTGGAACCAAGGACCCACCGAAGACCGAAGAAACTTCGTCCGGTTCAGGCGTGTGCCGAAACGGTATCTGCACGCCAGGAGAGGACGGCAGCAATTGCTTCGCCGCCGGAACGCCGGTCGCCACTCCACTCGGTTCGACGCCGATCGAGCAGGTTGCTCCCGGCGATCTCGTGCTTTCTCGCGACGACAGCACGGGCAACTTCTCCATGCAGCGCGTGTCTGCCACCTTCGCCACCGCGAACAGCGCCATGCTGGACGTGCGTACTGTCTCGTTCAGCGGCGCACCGGCAACGATCCGCGTGAGCCGCGGACACCTCTTCTGGACGCCGACCGACACCTGGGTGCGCGCGGACGAACTGCTCGCTGGAGACACACTCGTCGATGTCGACGGCGCTGAAGTCAGCGTCGTGCGCGTCGAAGCATTGGCTGAGCTCGCGACCGCGTACAACCTGGAAGTCGAAGGCACGCACACCTACTTCGCTGGAGCCACCTCGCTCTGGGTCCACAACGGTTGTGGGCCATTCAAGTTCCCGAAACTTCCCAAGCTCCCCAAGATTTCATTCGACAATCCATTCAGAAGGAACACTCCCGGAGGGCCGCCCCCACCGCTGAACAATGCGCCCGTCGACCATCCCTTCCTGGGGACCAACACGGTTCAAGGCGGCACACCGGCGCGCCTCGATCCGGTCCCCATCGCGAGCGGCGAGTACGATATCACCGAGCGGCCAGGGCGAGGGCCCGGACGAAGAAGAGAGGTGTCCGTCCGCCTCCGACCAGGCAATGGCGCCTCCAACGGCTACTACCTCCATTGGCAGGAGAACGGCGAGGAGAGCTACACGCCCGGCCCCGGCGTGACTCACTTCACCACCGCGGCGCTCACCGGCTGTGCGGTGCGCATCGAAACCGGCGCCGACGGCAACGTCACCATTACTCACTACAATCGACCCGCGGGCAGTTCCTCCGCACCCGCGGGCAGTTATTCCGCACCCGCGGGCGATCCTGCGGTCCCCAATTTCGACACCCGCTACGACGACCTGGTCGACCGCGATGCAGGCAACGCCAACGTGCAGTGGATCCTGCCAGGGCGCGATTACCGCACGGCCACCGACTCCGGAGCAGCCATTCTGACCGGGGTCCGAAACGGGGATCACTGGGAATTCCAGCTCCGACCACGCGCCTGAGTGAGAGCACGGAAATATCCTGATGGATCCCAACGTCAGCGTGATGATCGCGCATTCGGCCGACGCGCTGCGCGCCGCCGAGCACGGCGCCGCGGGTCCGACAACACGGACCGAGAGCGATCTGAGTACGGCTTGGCTCCAGAGTCAGGTCTTCGACCACGCGCGTGAGACTGCCAAGTTTACGCTCGTGTAAGCGGCGACTTTGCCCATCGACGGACCAATGGCACCGCGCTGGACGGTCGCGAAACGGCAACCGCCAAACGGCCGTTTGGCTACGGCTTTTTTTTCGGGCCCGGGAGTGGAGGCTTTCTCGCGGCGTTCGTCAGCGCCTCCGCCTCTTGCTCCAGACGTTGACGCGCCGCTCCGTTCGCGGAGTTGGCTCTCTCGTACAATCGCAGAGCGGCGCGCGCGCGCGGGTCGGTCTCGTTGGGGTGCTCGCTTGCGTCAGCCAGCGTGCGCTTTCTTGCTTTTGCTGGAAACGCGCTGGTCCACCATGTGGGCCGCTCGGGGAGCGCGCTCTTCTCGATGGCTTCACCCCATTGTTCGTCGGTCAACCGATCGGAGGCGCCATGGGTAAACTCGTAATACGAGTAAACTGGCCCGGCGTAGACCGCGCGGTCCTTTTGATTGTCGACGGCGAGCAGCAAGAAGTTTGCGTCCCCCACGCCTTCTTGCAAAACCTGACCCGAGGTCGGGTCGGTGTGCACATCCGACACGGTCGGTTTCCAGCGCGCGGGGTTGCCTCCGTAGATCAATCGCACGTACCAACCGTCGTAGTACGGGCCTCCGCAGCCTGCTCCCGAATCGTCGAGGGTCTTCTTCAGAAAGCCGCTCTCTTCGGCAGTAAACGGCTTGGCCTCGAGCTCTTTGCGCGCCAAAAGCTCGAGGTACTTCATGGTTCTCGAAAAGTCGGCGAAGAACTGGCCGTAGTTGACGTGGCCCGAGCCGAACCCGTCCAGCCGCTGCCCCGCGCGTTCGCTGAGCAGCGCAAGCCGCGCAAAGAATTCCGGGTACGGCTCCACATAGCCCTCGGGATACTCGCACAACCTCCCCGCCGTGTAGGATTGCTTGGCGTAGAGCACGGTATCGTGCCGCAGCTCTGCCCATGACGCGAGCTGCGTCTGCAGCTGCTTGCGCAAGAAGGGCGTGCGCTTCATCGCCTCCGGGAAGTGACCGAGCGCTGGAGCGTCAGCCAACTTTCGGAGTGAATCGAGCCACAGGCTCGCAAGATCCCGCTCGAACACTTCGGGGCGGATGTCGTTTACGGTTCGGCGCAGCGCGAGCAGGTTGGATGAGTACTTGAAGCGCTCGAGCTCCGGACGTAACAGACGCGCGGCTTCGTCGTTGCCCAACGCGGCCATCACGTCCAGGGCACTCGGCATTGCGCGCTCGATCTTCACGCCCTTGAACCAGATCGAATCGTACACGAGCCGAGAAAGTACGAAGCTATCGAGCGAGAACCGCTGCCCAAACAGCTGAAACAGCGCGGGCGGCTGGGCCTCTTTCTCTGCCGCTTCGGGCGGGGTCAAAACCTGCGAGCGAATTTGCTGGTGCGCGGCTTGCGCGACCTTTTGCTGAAGCGCGACCACGCTGCTGGTTTGCTCGAGCGCGCTGGGCTCAGAAACGCCGGCCTCCCGACAGGCTTTCAGCAACTGCGGGATGGTCAGATTGTCCGAGCTACCGACCAGAAAATCGATCGTCTGCCCCATCTTCTCGAAGCCCGGTAACTCTCCGCTCTGCTCGACCAGCGAAGCGAGCAACGAGGCGCTGCGCAGCTCTCGTTCGGCATCTGCTTGGATGCCGGAGCTCTTTTCGGGCGGAGCGAGCACGAAGCCCGTGTCGGCGCGGCCGAGCCACATCATCGTCTGAAAATAGCGCGTGAGCTCGGGCGACTGCGTGTAGTGTCCGCGCGGCTTGAACTGCGAGTAGTCGATCGGGCGGTGCCCGCCGTAAAGCTCGCTGAACGCGGGCGACATCTCTGGCTCGAACGCAGCGACCTTGTCCAAGAGCACTTTGGCTTTCGCGTCGTTACCCAGCAGCGACGGAACCGCCAGCTTGCCGTCTGACTTGGCCGGGGCGAGCAAGTTGCGTGCGACCGTCAGATACAAGTCGACGTCGCCATAGCTCTCTCTGAGCTTGGGCGTGTTGACACTCGCGCGGCGCATTGCCTGGTGGCTTTTTTCGAGTGTCGCGCTCAGCGTTTTCGTAAATTCATCGCTCTCTAGGCTCTCCAAGATGGAGTCGTACGAGCGATGAAGCGCGTGCAAGATCGAATCCGTCGTGATCAGAACCGGTAGATCCCGCGTAAAAATAGCGTAATAGGCCGATGCCATGCTGTAGCGCTGCTGATGGTCGACGTTGACCACGCCGTCTCGCTGGAAGGCCGCACGTTCATCCGGCGTCAGGGCGAGCTTGCTCGTTGCCAAGGCCGCGTAGCGCGCAGCCATCGGGTCGAAAGACAGCGGGCCGTCTACCTCGCGCGCGAGCGATAGTTCACGCTCGAGAGCCGGAAAATCGAGATCTCGTTGCTTCGCGAGGTACGCTCGATAAACGCGGTTGACGTCCGCTGGGGGCACAGACTCCGCGTTGGGGCTGGGCGCGCCGAGCCGGCTCGAGCCCGGCTGCCGCCGCGGATTCGCGCAAGCGGCGGCCGAAACAGCCAACAGGCAGACTACCCAGCGACTTACGAACGAGCTCGCCATTCGAGCACCGACCCGCTTCGCCATCCGTCGACGGTAGCATTGGTCGACAGCCGCAATCAGTGAAACCTTCCTCCACTGCCGAGCGACGCACGGCCAAGTTCGAGCCACGTTTGAAAACTGCTGCTATCCGCTGAGCGGGCTGCTGCTTGATGCGCGCCCTAGGTCCGAGGCGCGGCAGGGCCGCTGGCGCGCACTAGCGGCGAGAGTGGAGGGAATTGACAACTTCGGGTGGCCCGATTTTCCGAACTGCGTGGAGGCGTTGCGCTGCCGGGCGGGTGGATAGAACAGCAGCGCGAAGTGACTCTGATGGCTGACTCCTGCAGGCCGATCGCGTTGTCCGTGTCTGAATCGAGCTCTCAGCGACAGTGCAACCAGTGACAGTGCTCCTCGGGAAATGTGCACCCCCCAGTCGGGCCTTGAGCCTGCGTGCATTCTTCGAGCTGACCGATGGTGAGTTTGTCGCCGCAGGTGATGAGGAATGCCTGGGATTCGCAATCAGCGCGATCCTTGTAGACTGTGACGCTGCCCGAGCCCGCGCACTGATTCACCTTTCCGTATCCACCCAGCTGCGCGGCAGCCCAGTCGCAATACAGCGCCTGCTGGTCGGGAGTGAGCGCGCTCAACTTAGTGCTCGGTTCGATGGGCGGTAGTCCTGCGGCTCCTGCGCTGCTCGCGCCGGCAGCGCCTGTCGAGCCGCCCTCGGACGAGCCAGCGCCGGCTGCGGGGCTCCCGCCAGCCACGGTGCTACTACCGCCTTCGCTCGAATCCGAACCTCCGCCGGACGCGGGTGAGCCGGCGCTGCTGGTCTCACCCGCACCTGCCCCTGCACCTCCGTTGCTTGCCTGCGAATCAGTGGAGCCACAGCCGGCAAGGCTTGCAACCGTGAGTAAGGTACTCACGGTGAGCGTGCGATGAAGCATGAGTTCAAGCATCGGCCATCTGTGCCGCAGGTCCACCACTGCGTCAACCGGTCTTCGAACCGAGGCAGCGGCTCAGAGAGCGGTCGTCACTTGCACGAACTCGCTGTAGCTGATGCGGCTCTCACTCGTAGTGAACGAGCCGATGCCTTCCGGACCGAGCGCCTCGTCCGTATCCGCATACGGACCCAGTCCACCGACTCGCACCTGGTATGCAGTGTTCTTCGGATAGGTCAAACCAAGCGCGCTCAAGTCCGGCAAAGTGACGTCCGTCTGCGTCGTATACACCCGGATTGCCGGCACCGCGGGTGACGGCTGCTCGGGCTCGAGCTCGAGAACGGCGATCCCACCCTCGAACGCGGACCAAGCGAAATGCGCATCCTTCGCCAGCACGGTGCTCGGAGCGGGACTCGAAAGCGTTGGGGGCTCCTGAACGACCAGCAACGCGCCCTGTTTTCCGAGGCGTAAGCCACAGAGATGGGTGAAGATCTCTGGACCCGATGACGCGGCAGCGTAGAGACAGAGCTCGCCTCCTGCTTGCTCGAGGTTCGGCAAGTCCAGAAGGAAGGCGCCGTTGTCGGTGAAGGGATTCTTGCGTACGGTGCGCACGGCGGGAAAAGTTACTGCAGCGTTGGGATAGGGAAAGCGCGCGTAAGCGTAGAAATTACTCAGCGACGCGCCCTGCGGAAGATGGACGACACCTTGGACAGTGCCGGTAGGTGTTGGCTTCAGTTCCACGTCCCGTGTCAGCAACTCCCCGTCTCCAAGCGACACCTGCACAGCAACGCTGGCCGCCGAGTAAGCGGCGGGCGCGCGCTCGCTCTCCGGCGTGCTCTCGAACGTGCCAATGCCGAACAGCAATGCATTCGTCGCGCCAGTCGCGCAATGGACTCCGAGCGCGTAGTCAGGACCATAAGGAGGTGAGCCGGCTCCGATTAGATGATGTTGACTCCAGAGGTCGCTGAAAACGTAGACGGAGACGACGTCCCCCGGGTCACTCAGGGGAAACTCGGTGCCGCCCGATATCAGCCCTTGAACTTGCGCGTAGCCAGGCGGCGGCAAGGTATCGGTCGTACGACGATGAACGAGCACTAGGTCCGAGCGTGAAAGACCGAGATAGACGGATGCGCTGGTGGCGTCGGCATCTGCCACCAGCACATCATAGGTCGGGGTACTGACCGGCAAGGTGAAGCGCCCGTTCGCATCCGTGGAGGTTCTCTGGTCCGCAATGACCACCGTCGCCCCGGCTAGTGGAAGCCTGCTGCCCAACTCACGCACCACGCCGGTTACCACCGCACGTTGATCCGACGCCGGTGCACCGGCACTGCCTGCCTCAGTTGCGTCCCCGGCATTGCCTGCGTTCGAGGTCACCCCTTGGATCGGCGATGCGGCGCCCGCATCCCCGCTTGAAGCAGCACTGGCACCACCGGTGCCGCCGGCGCCGCCCGTCGTGTCGGTAGAATCGCCACCGCAGTGAACGCTGAGCGCGGTCAGCAATCCGCAGCCGATGTGCAAGTACCGAGCGCTGAGCCAAGTCTCAGAACTGGCCGCCCTGTTCTTCATTCAATTCGATCTCTTGCTGGCATTGTTCGCAACCTGGCACAGTTTTGCGCTCTCGATGGTCCAGAATGGCGGCCACGTATCGAGTCGGACCAACCTGCCTGTCATGATCACGTTTTGCCCGAACGCAGGCAGGTCGCAACATTGTGCTGACTCATCCCCGCCACACCTTCCAGCTCCCATCACGGCATCGGGCGGCTCACCGACGATTACTGAGCTGGAGCTGCTGTTGCAGCAGGCGCGGCCGCGCTCGCCCTCTGCCGTTGGACACATTTTCATCGTTTGCAATCCGCCCTTGACGGCGAGCGGGCCTCGCACCGAAACCACTTTGCCGACCAGGGCTGGTGCGAGGCGAGCCAGGTCCGTTACTGGCAACCCCATACTCTCGCCGTCACAAGTCGGCAACGGCGTGACCGCTGGACAGCCCAGGTTCAGTCGGCAGTTCGGCGCCCATTCGGCCGGCGACCCCGTGCTCCGCAACCAAGCTGCACTCCCCGCCGCGGTTGCCGTCGACAGCGGGCGCGCCTCCGCGGGCGCGGGCTCTCCGCGCGACCGGAAGCGGTCGCATGCGGGGGAGAGCACACAGAGTACGGCCAGACGCGCTGCGATCGACACATTCAGGAGTCGGCGACGCAGTCCCAACCACATTTGTTCAATTTACGCTGTTCAATCCGGAACGCACATTCCGTGCAAACAGCTGCAGTCGTGTTTAGGGCAGCGGTACATGCAACCGGATTGGCTGGTGTATTCGGTCCCTGGCTTGTAGCAGTGCGCGCCGGATCCGCAATCCGTTGCTTCCGTGGCTCGTGTGCAGGGTGGGCCCCAGCATTCCATATAGTCAGCCGTCGAGCTGCCGCTGCTCATCTTTTCGATACAGCGAAATTTTTTCGGGTAGCTGGCGACCGTATTCTTGATCCAGTCTTTAATGGGCGCGAGGCGAGCCCAAACGTCCCAATCAGCCTTATCGAGGGTGCCACAGTTGGCGTCAGCTACACCAGGCTGGGTCTCGAATCCGCTAAACGTTCCCCCAATCACCCATTGAGGTTGCGGTGTCGGATCAGGCGAAGTGACGATATTGAGTCGCTCCGCCAGCGGCCCGCCGGAGTCACCTTTGCAAAGGTAGGGCACCGAGCCCGTGAAAGCCGGCGGAGGGGCTTGGTACGTCGCATAGCCATTTGGCACCGCCAAGAGTGAGTACGCCGTGAGATGCCCGTATGTGAGCAGAAAGGGCGCGTTCGGCGCCGGCGTTTCCGTTCGGAAGCCCCAGCCCCAGACGTACGGGTCGACAAAGCTGTCCTTCAGCGAGATTCGCATGAACGGAAAGTCACCGGTTGTCAGCTTTTTCGCCGGATCGGAGATGTCCGGATCAGTGATCGCCGGATCGGTGATCTTGTTGAGCGACTTGTCTACGTCGGGAAGCAAATCATTGAAGGCTTCATTGACGAACAGCAGCGCCACGTCGTGCGGTCCGCCGCTCAGCGTCACCTCAGTTGCACTGAGTGTCGGCTTGTCGCCGATGTAAGCCGGATCGACATGCTGAAGAACGCTCGTGAACTGGATTCCTGGCGAAGACAGGGGCGGATGCAGCGTCGGATCTTGCTGCCCGCCCGAGGTGGGGAACACGACCGTGTAGCTATACCATGTGTGAATGACTGCGGGATCGGTGCAGCCAGCGGCTTGCTTCGTGCTCGCGCACCCTTGGTACCGAACCCATTTGGGATCGACGTCTACGCAGTGAGCGGCGGTCACAATCCAGTTCTTGGCGATAAACGTGCCTGTGCATGACTGCCCTCTATCGTTGATGAGTCGCACGACCGGCGACAGGCGATTGGGTGAACCATTCAGAATCTTTGGGACGAGGGCTCTGTCTGCCGCGTCGCGAACCGCTTCTTCCGAAAGCTCTGGCTCGGGAAGAACGAGGTTTTCCAACGGCTCATCCGCGTCGAATTTCGGGTGCTGTTTCGCGTAGGCGACGTAAGCGTCGTAGAATTCACGCGCTTCGGAGCACTTCTCCACATGAGCGATGTCTGTCGTGGCGGCGAACTCAGGGTAGTGCCGGAGCTTGTTGTTCATGGCGGTCACCGAATACCACTCGGTTTTCTGCTGGACCGAGCCATCGGCACCGGGCACGTCGACTTGCCCACAAACGAGAATTCCGTCGCGCGAAACTTGCACATCGTCCTGTGACGAGCTCACGGCGCAACCGCTTACTGCAAAAAACGCAGCCAATGTCGCTCCGGCTACCCCGATCTCTATTCCTGCCCTGACCGCCATCACGACTCTCCCGCCAAGATTGACTTCGCTGCTCATAGCTCTCTCTTAGTCATCAGCACAAGCAGAAAGAGAACGCGCGCATGCTGCGCACAAGATCGCCGCACGTCGCTTCCGAGAATGCTCTCTCCGAAGGGTGAAGAATCGATGCACATCGCACGACGAAGCTGCACGCTTCTGTCGACTGCGCTGCAAGCCCGAACAGAAAGTCGTTCCGCGTGCCTCGCGTTTCTAGATTCTTCTTGTTGGGGAAGAGGGCGCTCAGGTATAGGGAGCGCATGGGTTGGGTCAAGGGACGTGCTGGGTTGGACGTTGCGTCGCAAACAACAGGATTTTGGCGGAGAAAGTCCTCGCTGTTTGCTCGAGCCGCATGCGCAGCGTCGATCGCTCTCGCGTCGGCTACGGTGCTCGTCGGCTGCGGCGGAACCGACGGCGCCGATCACGGTGCGAGCTCTGGAGCCGCCGCAAAAGCGGAGTCCCTAAATGCCCCAGTCACCATCACGCTCTCCGCTCCGAGCTCGATAGCGCCGCTGACTCCGGTAATTACCGTCGGAAACTCGGCTTTTCTTGGCGCGGGCGCCAACGTCGTTTCAGGGCAGGTCGTTGCGCTCGGCTCAGCGGGCGGCGGCGTGCACGCCGAGCCCGACGCGCTGCTCAACGAAACGTGGAGTCGTGGTACCGCCGATCTGCGCGATCGAGTTGCGATTCGGGGCACCTTGCACGCGGCCAACCGGACGCTCGGCAACAACGTGCAGATCTCTTCCTCGGATCTCGCGCCGGCGTTCGATCCGCTGAGCACGCTGTCTTGGACGGTCAAGTATCCGAGCGCCGCGCTCGGCGCGCCCATCACGGTGAATGCGGGTGAAACAGCGCCTCCACTTGCGCCCGGTCAATACGGCGACGTCAAGCTCAACTCGCAGACGTCGATCACGTTCAAGTCGGGCACGTACTACCTGCACAACCTCGTTGTCGAGTCGCAGGCGCGCATCAATCTCGATCAAGCAGACGGACCAGTCATCATCTATGTCGAGACCGGCGCAATGGCCTTGCGCGGTACGATCGCGTCACTAACTAGCGATCCTCCGGATCTGGCCATCGTCTACCTGGGGACCACCGCGTTTTCGCTGGAAACCCTGTTCAATGGCGCAGTGATTGCTCCTTCGGCCACGATGGTCATGCGCGCGGTCACCGGTATTCATACCGGTTTCTTCTACTCGAAGGATTTTCAGGTTCTGGATGCCCACGCTCAGGTCAAATACCGCGCGCCGTTGGCCGTGGTGAAGGCGGCCAATCCCGGTGGTACCAGCTGCACCAGCCTGATCACTGCCTTGGTGCCTGCCGCTGATCTACCCGCGAGCTTGGCCCGCTACTGTGGAGCTTGCGCCTCCGTCGCAGACACCGACCACGACGGCGTGCAGGACTGCCTAGATCCTTGCCCTTTCGACGCCGTGAAGCAGGGGCCCGGCACGTGCGGCTGCGGTGTCCCTGAAACCGATAGCGATGGCGACCAGGTTCCCGACTGCATCGACGACTGCGCAGCGGATCCCAACAACGTCGCTCCCGGACAATGCGGCTGCGTGGGCTCGCCCAGCCTGCAGCCTGCGGGAACCAGCTGCAATGACACCGCTGGTCCGCAAGCCAATGCGACCTGCGACGGCGCCGGCGTGTGCGGCACACGTGGCCCCTTCAAACCTGCGGATGGTTGTCGGCCGGAGTCTTGGCACGAGTCCACTTACTGGATATGCAAGCCTTCGGGTACCGGTGGTGGCGGCTCCGGTGGCAGCGGGGGCTCCAGCGGTAGCGGCGGCGCGGGCGGTAGCGGCGGTAGCGGCGGCTCCAGCGGTAGCGGCGGCTCCAGCGGTAGCGGCGCAGGCGCCACTCCGCTCACTCAGGCTGCAGCCCAACAAGCGTGTAGCGCAAAGGGCCTCGCGCTGGTCCGCATCGACTCGCTGATCGAAAATCGCTTCATCAAGAGCCTCATCACCGGCCCGACGTGGATCGGCGCGAATGACATCACGACGAACGGCACCTGGCGTTGGTCATTGGTCAACAGCAATAACGGCGCTCAATTCTGGACGGGCACTGCCACCGGCACGCGCGTCGGCGCGCTATTCAACTACTGGAAGTCCGGCGCGCCCACGGCAACGAATCGCTGCGGCGCGATTTTGCCGGGCGCGGATGGGCGCTGGGGCGATCTGCCTTGCACTCAGGCGCTCCCCTATATCTGCGAGTATCGCGTCCCGGTGGTGCGGCAAGGCGGGACGATCGAGCCGCCGGGCTTACCGCATCAGCCGCCAGGATTGACCGGGCCGTGCATTTCGGAAACGGCGGCAGCCTTGCCGGGCGAAGGGCAAGAAGTTCTCTTCCAACAACAGTACGATCAGACCGATGCCGGAACGCCGGTCGGACCGTTCCTGAACCCGCCCACCTCGGGCACCTGCCCCGACGATCCACTCGCCAACGGCATCAGCTACACGAAGGTCGAGGGCGAAGGCTGCCAGTTCACCAACCCCGTCGCCGGCTCGGAGTGCTGGGTCAACGCCGATTGCGACAAATACGGACCGGGCTTGGCCTGCCGCGAACGTAAGGCGCTGGAGGCTTGTCAACCCGGCAACGTCGGTCACTTCAATCCCGATGGCAGCGGCAGCTGCTTCGGCAAAGCACTGTGCGGCACGATCGTGTGCCCACCCGTCGGCGACAAACCCTGTGATCAGCGTGAGATCTGCAATCCGAACGCGATCGTCGCGACCGCGGTGCTCGAAAACCCGTCAGCATTCGACGCGCAAGAGCTGAAGTCCGCTTCGTTCTTTGGCGGAACCCAACCAAACACCACGCCGAAGGCGACCTACGTCGACCCGCCCTTCGGCCCGAACGGCGACCAAAAGGGGAAAAATCACGCCTGGTGTTCCGACAAGTCGACCTCGGCCACGCCGGCCGTGCAGAATTTGCCGCCGACGACCGGGCAAAGCGGCTCGAACACTCCGGTCAAATTCGCGTTCACGCCGGATCTTCGGTTGGAGGCCAACCCCGCGGCGATTGCCCACGGCGAAACTAATCTCCATCTGCGTGCGCTCGCCAGGCTCAGTGCAAACGTCACTCTGAATGGCTTCCTCGGGCAGAATTTCGACGCACCGATCTTCGATGCCTCGATCGGCATGGCGGTGGAGCGCTGCACCCTCAACGACTCCGACACCAAATTCTCGGTGTTTGGTCAGGACTTGCTCGGCCCGAGTGACCTCGGCTTGCCCGTCATCGACTCGACCGACCCGAACAAAGGCGGGCAGCAACTTTATGACGCAAGTACCGCCTGCACCAAGGCGCTGGACAAGTTCCAACTCTACTCCGATCGCGCCAAGAAGGCGTTTCGAGACGGTCAGCAGCTGGTCAAGCAGTACAATGACGCGGTCAAAGTCGGGCAAATACTAAGCAGCAATCTTTGCAACGCGGTGCACGTCACCGCGGCCCTGACGGACGACTTCCCCGGAGGTGATGACTGTCCGGCGCACGAGCCGGCAGCGATCACGATTGGGCGCTTCCTCGATTACTACCAACTGCCGGGTAGCGGGCAGATCGACAAGCTACGTCGCGCCCAGCAGGGCCTCGCGCAAGCGACGGCCAACCTGACGAACGTCATCCCTTCGCTGAATCTGGCGTTCGACGGGCTCTCGCGTGAGGAATCGCAAACGATTCTCAACGTGACGTTCTTCATCGGCCCGATCCCGATGTTGCTGCAGGTGGACGTCTTCGCGCAGTACGGCATTGGCGGTGGCTTCGAGCTCAAGTTCACCCCGCCAGTTGGTTTGGTCTTCCCGACAGAGGACGAAACCCAGGTTCAACCTCCGGTGCCCGTAGCCAAGGCGACCGCACGAGTGGTTCCCTTCGCTGCCGCTGGGCTTTCGGCCTTCGTGGGTGCCGGATTCAATCTTGGTCCGCTCCACGCATCGATCGGCATCGAGGGCGCCCTGACGCTCGCGGACCTCTCTGCCCCCATCTATGCGGGGATCGGCCTCGACGTGCAGGCACTCAAGGACGTCCGTCCGATCCCAGACGACCTGCTCGGCGCGGTCGCTGGCTTTCACTTCGGAATTCCGACCGCATTCAAGTTCCACGTGAACTACGAGTACGGCGCGGGCGTCGACGTCAACAATGTGCTGTCGGGCACAATCAATGGCCGCCTCCGGATCAAGTTCTTTTTCTTCAGCCGAACCTGGCGCAAACGCATCCTCAGCTTCACCGGCTGGAGTCACCACTACGATCTCGTCAAGGGCGGCAGCGATCTGGCCGTGTCCTCGAGTAGCGAGACCGTCCCCGCGCACCTGAAGACCTCGGATGGCAAGGTAGATACGGTCGGGACCACGACCGACGTCGCTGGCGGAGCCACTCCAATGGGCGTTCAAGAGTCACAGATCCCGCTGATGGTGTTGAAGACACCGGATCTGCCGACCACGAGTACGCCGACGGAAGTCGAGTTCAATAAGTCGCAGGTCGAAGAGCTCTCATACGACAACCTTTGTTGCTCCAAGATTGGCGAGAGCTGCCAGCCGGGTGAGAAGGGGCGTCCGCAATGTTGCGCGGGCGCCATCTGCGCGGCGCCACCGCCTTCGGGTGGCGTGCAGCCTGACGGAGTTTGTCAGTTTGCATGCCTTGGGACGGGTGCGCACTGCACGAGTTCCAATGACTGCTGTCAGTCATCGCCCACCTGGCCGATCCAGTGTGGATCGATGAATACCTGTGAAAGGTGTAATCTAAAGAACGGCCCCTGCATGACTGACGCCGATTGCTGCGGAAACTTGGGGTTCACCTGCGATCCCGACAAGTTAACTTGTCAGACGCCACCAGTCCCCAACCCGGGTTGAGGGATCTGCGGCATGCAACGATACGGTGATCGGGTTCGGCGTATGAAGCAGTCGGCGCTAAAGAGCATCCCCGCAGTGTGGCTGCGGGGTGCTTCGGTTACGTGCCTCGTATTGAACGTGATTGCTTGTAACAACGCGGCGAGCACGAGCTCGTCCGCCACGAGTGGGAGCGCCGAGGCCAGCCCCAGCAGCGCAACGCCTCCGGTGGCTTCGGCAACGATTGACCAGCGCGCCGCGGGCTGGGAAATGGGCAATCGCTATTCTTATCGATTGAAGCTGACGAGCGCGTTGGGCTTCGGAGATCAGGGAAACTCGTTCGATTTCGATTTGGACGCGGAGCTGGTCGCGGCGCCGACCGCAATCGATGCGCAAGGGACGACGCTATTCGTCGCGCTGGTGAACCCGAAGTTCGTGAGCCGCATTTCTGGATCGCAGGAAGAGCTCGATAAAGTCGCAAAGCAACTGGCGAATTACGGCTGTTACTTCACTCTCGCCGCTGGGCAAGTGAAGGATATGTACTTCGCTCCCGGTCTGCCGGCGATCACCATCAGCGTGTATCGTCAATTGGGCGCGGCGCTCCAATTCGCCCCTTCCCCGGATCACTCGCCGCGCTACCGAGTGGACGAGTACGACGGCACCGGGCAATACACGGCGGAGTACGTGCGTGACGCCCAAAACCCCGCACTTTTCAGCAAGCAAAAGCTGAGCTACGGCGCGATTTTGGCGACCAAGGGCGCGCCTCCCGCGGCCTTGAAGCAAGTGCTACCGCGGGTCGTCTCCGCCTCCGGCCAGGTGCAGCTCACGCCAGAGGGCAGGCCACTCCAGGTGCGCATGGAGGAAGAGCTCCGCATCGATGGCGCCCAAATGCCCGTGCATGCCAAAAACCGCCTGTCGCTCGACTCGAACGGGGTCTCGCACGCCGCTCAGGTGCGTGATTTCCGGAGCCTGCCGGAGAAGCTCGAGCACCTCGCGGCAGACGAGCCGTACGCGGGTCAAGCGAATGTCGAAGCGCTGGACGCGGCGCGAATCAAAGGTCTGACCTACGACGCAATCGTCGGCAAGCTTCACACGCTCGCCAAAGCGAACGGCGGGGCCCCCCTCGCTGACGCGCAGGCGGCCGCGAGCGATGCCGATAAGGCCAAGCAAGAAGCGCTGGCGCGCGAGAATTCGGGTCTGTTCGTCGCCCTCGCCGCGGTGTTTCGTCAGGACCCGAAGGCCGCCTCCGAGGCCGCGCGACAAGCGCGCACTGATCCGGCTGTCGCGAACACGTTGATCGATGCTTTGGGCTCCAGCGGCAGCGAAAACGCGAATCAGGCACTCGCGAACATGCTTGCGACCAAAGGGCTCGATCCGAAGCTGCGGCAGCGAGTGCTCACCGCCCTGGCGCGAACACCGCGTCCAACCCCCGCGGCCGTGGCTGCGTTGAAGGCAGAGCTGGCTCGGGATCCCTTCAACACGAGCGCGCTCTACGGCCTGGGTTCCTACTCGCGTCACTACCGTGATTCGGGTGATGCGGCGCAGGCCAAAGCCATCGGTGAGCTGCTGATCGATAAGTTCAAATACACGAACGACCTCGTGCCGCGACTGGTAGTCGCGCTGGGCGGGATCACCAATTCCGGCTACGTGCCTGCGCTCGAGACCGTGACCTTTCACTTGCGGGATACTCGCGGGGCCGTGCGAGCAGCGGCAGTGCGCTCTCTTCAGTCCATGCAAGATCCCCGAGTCGATCCGCTGATCGCCGCGACGCTCACCTCCGACAAAGATCAGGACGTCGCCACTTCCGCCATCGACGCTGCGCGGATTCGTACTCCCAGTGATGTGCTGGCAAAGGCGCTAGCCTCTGCCGCCGTCGAGTCCCCTGAGGCCAACGTTCGCTACCGATGCGTGGAATTGATGGTTCGCTGGCTGGACAAGCGCCCCGAATTGCGGAGCGTGCTACAGAAAATCGCGGCGGGCGATGCGGAAGAGCGCGTGCGCGCGCTCGCGCACGGCGCCGTTTAGTACAGCGGCGCCGCCGGGGTCGCGGGAGCGCGGCGCATCAGCTCAATCGCACTGGCTCGTGCGATAGTGGACGCGCATGGCAATCAGGTCGACGTAGGCACGCGCGTTGCCGGCTGTCTGGGTATAACGCGCAGACAGTGACACGCCGAAGTCGCCTTGGTTCAGGTCCGCCGCGGTCCAGGTCTCGCCCCAATTCTCGCTGGCTCCGCCGTACGTCACCTCGCTAAAAGGCCCTGCCCGCCACTTCTCGGGGCTAGACAGATCGGTCGCGCTCAGATGAGAGCCCTTGATCAAGCGCACGCTGTCGTCGACAGCAGCATCGGCGTTGTCGGCGGCGCGACGGACCGTGACCTCGATGCCTTCGATCCTGGCGTCAGCGGGCAAGGCGAGCTGGAAGTGATCGGCCACGAGCGCATCGTGGTAGGGAAGCGCTACGAGGACGAGCGTGGCGCCGTCGACCGACGGCTCCTCACCCTTGCTCGATAGCGCTTCAAGGTTGCTCCAGGCCGTGGCCGGGAGGCAATAATTGGGGGAGCTCATCACGCACTCCGAAGCGGCGCACATCTCCGCGGAACCACCGCGTGCGGCGCAGGCCACCGCGCAATCGCCGATGCTGCTGCAGGTCACGGCGTACAGCTCGGTATATTGCTGGTCCGTACCGCTGAAACCCGCGCTGCGGGCGGCACGCGAGTAGGCAACCGCGGTCGTCTTGGCACAAGTAGCGCCACACGGCGCGCACTCGAGGACATGGCCGCAGCCATCCTGCACTTGGCCGCCGCAGGCGCCCAGATCCGCACAGCTGCGCGGCTGACACGAAGTTTCCCCAGCGATGCCCGCCTCTCCGGCATCGCCTTCAGGAGCCGCACCATCGCCAGCGCTCGACGAACCGCCTCCTGGTAGTGCCGCCGATCCGCCGCCCTGACCTGCGCTCCCGCCCGGGGCGCCGGGCGATCCGTCGTCGCTACAGGCGCTCAAATTCAGGAGCGAAAGAATCGAGATTGCGAAAAAACAAACGCTTACAGCTGACGAACGGCGCATTCAAATCCAACTCCCACTAAGCTCACGCCGCAACGTGGCGCACGAAACGCGCTCCGTCAAATGACGCGTACGTACGGCCGTGCAGGTCGCGTCGCTGCACTGTCACGCCGACTCCTGCGCACGAAGCGACGCGGGAGCAGGCGTCTGCGCGCGCCGATCCGAATTGACTGAGCGGCGTGACTGTGGCTACCTACCGTCGAAGTGGGTAGTGAAGGCTTAATTGGGCGGCTGAGGCGGCTCGGGATCGTGCTGATG
>DASSMT010000479.1:0-2952 GCA_035688655.1 Polyangiaceae bacterium
AGACCATCGCCATCGCCCTCGAAACTGCCGAAACCGGACACCTGGTGTTCGGGACGCTGCACACGTCATCCGCGCCCGCCACCATCGATCGCATCATCGACCAGTACCCGCCCGAACAGCAGGCTCAGATCCGGGTGATGCTCGCCAATAGCTTGAAGGGCGTGCTCGCCCAAATGCTGTGCAAAAAGATCGGCGGAGGTCGAGCGGCCGCTTGGGAAATCATGTTTGGCGTGCCCGCCATCTCGAACCTGATCCGTGAGCAGAAGATCTTTCAGATCCCTTCCATCATGCAAACGGGCCGCAAGCTCGGCATGGCATTGATGAACGACAGCTTGTTCAGACTGGTCAAAGAAGGTCTGGTCGCCCCGGAAGAAGCATTGGCCAAAGCCAACGACAAACCCGGCCTGACGCAGATGTTTCAGTCCGCCAACATCGCCCTGCCCGCCGCCAAAGCCGAGCTCTGAGCCCATTTGCCGCCTGTCTCGAGAGTGGGCGCCCGCTAGCCAGCAGCGCACCTCCGAGCACGCACGGTTCCCCGCCATTCGCGAAAGCACGCATTTGGAACGCCACGTAAGTGACGAGGGCGCGCAGATCCGTCCGATAATTTGCCTGGCGTTCCGGGGATCGAGGCGGCGAGCGCACGCAAGCCGCTCGCGGGAACGCGGTTGCCAAGAACTGTTTGCCGACTTCGAGAGCGAAAAGGGATCAGCGGCGGCAAACTCGCTGATCAACATACCGTTGATGATTCTGGTCGGGATGTCATCGCGTGAAGCCGTGGCGACCAACATGTTCGCGGTCTCGCCCCGGGGCGCGTTTGCGTCAGGCAAAAGATACTTTGCGAACACAGCATCTTTGCGAAGACACGAGCCCGCTGCGCCGCTCGCGGGGGAGCGTTCGGCCTTGGCGTCCAGGTTTCCGGCACCGGTGGGGCTCTCTTCGCCGAGCGCGACCCGGCAGCTCGGCGAGCCGACTGCCCCGTTAGCCGCTCACCTCAAAAAAATCGTCCGCGGAATGAGCACGGAGTGAAGAGTCGGGGAGCGCGCGCCTCTAATGGCTTGAAAGAGCCGGGGCGTTGGCGAATGCGCAAACGACTCGGTGCTAAATCGAAGGAGGATACCCTTGTCCATTGATCATCGAATCAAGCCGTCCGCGCGCGTGAAGGGAGCAGCGATTGCCTGTCTCTTCGGCCTAGTTCTCGTTGGGGCCACCGCTTGCGGAGCTGCAGAGAGCACCGATTCATCCGACGTGGCGCAAACCGAGGAAGGGTTGGGTTCGTGCTCGACGAGCCTAGCGGACGGAAACCATAGTGGCGTCGGCAAGTGTTCGGGCTACTTGAACACCGGCACGTTTCGAGTCACCGCCGTGTGCTGTCCTTACTGCAACACCACGTCTTATGGCAATTGGGCTTACCTGGCCGGTGGCACCTCGAAGGTGAAATGCGGAACCACCTACGCGACTACCTTGAAGATCCAGTACGGACCAAACACAGGTTGAGCGGACGAAAGCGCTATCCGCGCTCCGGTGTCGGGGCGCGGACGCGTTCAACAGATCTGATTGCGCAGCCGGCATCTGGTCAACCACCTAGCGCGGCAATAAATCGATCCGATCGGAGAAGGCCTCGAACGCGACCGGCTTGGTACCGGCCAGCGCAAACTCGCTGCTGATGCGCGTGCCGGTGTCCGGCGCGAGCGTCCCGGGCACTGGGATCGTCGCTTCCGCGAGCACCGTCGGCGGCGTCCCTGAGGGATTTTCTGTCAGAGCGCCGCTGTCGAGCGCGCGCAGGCGCAGCCCGAGGTCGCGCGCTGGTTCCTTGCTGGCATTGAAGACACACGCCGAGGCCGTGCGAGAGTCGCCGAATTCGCTGACTTTGAGCGCGCACACGCGTACTGGAGCCACCGCCTGTAGCAGCCGATCCAGGTACGGAGCTTCATCCTCGCGCAGCGCTTCGCGAAGCTCCAAGATCGCGTCCTTGGCGCGTGGATCGCCGAAGAACGAAAGCAGCATCGCGCCGTGCATGCGCACGGGGCGATTGTGCGCGTGGAGCAGCTCCGCAAGCAGATTGGTCGGAGCCGCGTACTCACCATCCAGGCCCACGTTGCCAGTCAGCGCATTGTGCACCTCGAACTCCGTGCCGCGAGCCTCCACGTCCCACTTGATTGCCTGCCCAGGGAGCAACGGGCCCTCGTAAAACAAAGGGCGAATGGCAATCGAATAGCGTTTGGACGATGGCGGCGGATCGCGTTCGAAGAACTCGACCGAGAGCGCGACATCACGCAGTGGATCGCTCGAATTGTTGACGATGCCGATCACTGCCTCGGTATACATCTTGTCTTTGCGCTCGTCCTCTTCGCGCCCTCGGCGCACGTGCTTGGACATCGTGAGCACGCTCAATTGCGGAATTGGATCTTGCCAGAGCAAAGAGTCGGAGCGACGGCAGCGACAAGCAGCCGCAGCGTCCGCGATCGCGGATGCAGGCGTCGCTGGTGCGGAAGCCTTCGTGACCGTCGGCGCGCTGGCACTGGTGGTGGGAGTGGTTTCGACCGGAGGCGCCGGTTGATTCGACGCGTACTGGCGCTGATCGGCAAGACGCGGCGCGTGCGCTGCCAGCTCATGCGCGTGATCGGTCGTCAGTAGCCACTGCATCATCAGCACGAAGCTGAGTGTCGCAGCGGTCAAGCTCATCACGATCGCCGCGGTCGTGCGCGGCAAGAAGCCTTGGAAAATCGCGAGCGGTGCAAGCTTCGGCGTCGAGGCAGCTGGAGCGAGCGGCGAGCGCGTCAAATTCGGCAGGAAACCTGCGAGATCGGCCACGAAAGCTTCGCGCGCGAGCGCGCCCTCGAGTCCGCCGCTCTTCAACAACTGATCGGCAAAAACGCCGAGCCCACACAGGAGTACGGCCGTGGCCAGCGCGATACCGAACGCGCCGAGCGCGCTCGTACCGGGCGCCAAACG
>DASSMT010000482.1:0-28924 GCA_035688655.1 Polyangiaceae bacterium
CCCCCGCTTCGAGCAAGGGCAGAAGGTGGGTAAGCGTGGAGTCGACGTGCGCTGCCGGCACCATCAACCAGATGGCGCGCGGGGTGCTCAGCTTGGCAACGAAATCCGCCAGGCTATGGCCACCGATTGCACCTTCGGCTGCAAGCTTGGCCACACTGTCCTCGAAGACGTCGAAGACGACGCATTGATGGCCCTTGTCCATCAAGCGTCGGACCATGTTCCCGCCCATCCGACCGAGACCTACCATTCCGAGCTGCATGTTCTTGTTTCCTCGCTGACTCGCCAGCCCCGACTGCTGCGGCGGTAGCGGAAGATTGTGCCAAGTCCCCGCGCACGTAAAGCTCCGCGCCCGTTCAGCAAAATCGGCAAAGCGGGCAGGGTGGGGCTGGCGCACTTGGCCGCGCGGCCCGGCCGGAGACCAGACCGCAACAGCGTTTTCCGACGAAAAAGCTTTTTCGTTCAAGGGCCAGGGCTACTGCCGAAAGCTATGCTGCCGTTTGTAACCCCCAGGGCTGACCCAAACAGCGGCTCCAAGGATGGGTGTTAGGATCGCTCACCAGCATGCGACGCGCGTCAAAGACAACGTCCGAGGGCCAAGCTTGAACGGCCCGACGCGGAGTACTCGTACGGAGCGCGTGCTGCCCCCTTCGGGCGCAGGCCGCGAAGAGCTGCGCATCACGCTGCTCAAGCCGTACCTGCTCCGCCTGCGCGACGAACGCGGTGACAGTGCAGTGACCACTCTGCTTGCGACCGTCGGCGTTCCGCCGTCGCTGGTCGACGACGACTCGGCGTGGCTGTCGCTCGCGGCCATGAGACGGACGTTGGCCGCGTTGGCGACCGCGCTGGGCGAGGGCGCGCTGGCGAGCCGTGGCAGTTGGATGACGCATCCGGAAACATTGGGCGCCTACGTGCGACTCTTGCGCGTCGCTTCGGCACCCGAAGACGCCTATCGCTATCTGGCCGCCAATTCGGCCGAGTCGACGCGCGTGGGCACGTATGAGCTGATCCAGCTCGAACGCGGCAAGGCCGAAATCGTTTATCGTCCGAAGCCGGAGCTGGAGGCGGAGCAAGCCGATCCGCTCTTGTGCATGACTCGGCGCGCCGAGCTCAGCTCGGTGCCGCGAATTTGGGGCCTGGGCGAGGCCAGCATCGAACACGACGTGTGCCTGGCCAAAGGCGGGAGCGAGTGCCGCTACCGAGTTCGCTGGGCAGCGCCACGGCGGCAACGCGTGCCGCTCGGTGCGCTGGTCGGCGGCCTCGGCTGCGGCGCGGCCGTGCTCGCCACCGGTAGTCAGCTCGGGGCAGCCATCGCGGCTTTGATCGGTACGGGAGCAGGCGCGGCCATCGGCCGACTCACCGAGCGCGTCGAAGAAGAGCGCGCCTCGCGCGTGTTCGAAAAGAATCGCATCGCGGCCTTGGAGCGTGGGCTGGAAGCGCGCGGCCACTTTCGCGACGCAGCCGGCGACCTGGCGGGCGAAACCCTGGGCGGAAAGTACCGCATTTTGCACCGGATCGGCTCGGGTGGCATCGGCGCGGTGTATGCCGCGGAGCATGTCGGTATCGGCGCCAAGGTGGCAATCAAGGTGCTGCGCGGCGCGGCCGCCGTGGATGCCTCCGAGATCGCGCGCCTGCGGCGCGAGGCGCGCGTGCAGGGCTCAATCGAACAAGCCAACGTCGTCAAGACGCTGGACCTCGATCAAATGCCCGACGGTTCGATCTACGTGGTGATGGAGCTCCTGCACGGCATGAGCCTCGCGCAACGCCTGAAGGCACAGGGGCCAGTCGCTCCCGGCTTTGGCATTCCGATGTTCGTTCAGGTGTGTCACGCGCTCAGCGCGGCGCATCAACTGGGCATCGTGCACCGGGATCTGAAACCCGGAAACATCTTCATCAATGAGGATGGCAGCATCAAGGTGCTCGACTTCGGAATGAGCAAATTGGGTGAATCCGAATCGTTGACCCAAGACGGCTACACGCTGGGCACGCCCGAATACATGGCACCCGAGCAGTGCATCGGAGCGCCCGTCGATCCGCGCACCGATCTGTATGCATTCGGCGTGTTGATGTACGAAGCGTTGACGGGTGATTTGCCGATCCGCGGCCGCAATCGCCGTGAGTTGCTCGAGCTCCATCAGCGCGAGATCCCGCGTCAGATGCGGGTGGCGCGTCCAGATCTGCAGCTCCCCGAGGCGTTGGACGCGGCCGTGATGTCGTGCCTGCGCAAGCGCGCGGCCGAGCGGCCCGCTTCGGCGAAGGATCTGGAACGCCTGCTGCTGAACGTGCCGACCGAGGGTCTACTGCTGGAATATCCAGGCTCGGTGACGCGGCAACGCCTGGCGCAGTCGTCCTCGGCCAACATTCGCTTCGGCGATTGAGCTCGCGCGCCGGCGGAGCAGGCTATGCTGGCCGGCCATGAGCCGAACGCTGGCCGAAGTGATCGCGCTGCTGGAGCGCATTGCGCCTCTGGATTTGAGCGAAGACTGGGACAACACCGGGCTGTTGTTGGAGCCGCTAGGCGCGGCAGAGCGCCCGATCGAGCGCCCATTTTTGTGCATCGATCTCGACGAAGTCGTGCTGGACGAGGCCATCGCGCGGAGCGCAGATTTCGTGATCGCGTACCATCCGCCGCTGTTTCGTGGACTCAAGCGTCTGCGCGCGCGCTCGCCGGAAGAGCGCGTGCTGCTGCGCGCGCTCGCGGCCGGACTGTGTGTGTATTCACCGCACACCGCACTCGACGCCACCGAAGGCGGCGTGAACGACTGGCTCGCGCGGGCGTTTGGTCCAGGTCGCAGCGCGCCGCTCGTCGCGGCCGCGCAGAGTTCCGCTGCTGCCGAGCTCAAACTGGTCGTGTTCGTGCCCTCGCAGCACGTGGCGGAGCTGCGCAGCGCGCTGTCACGCGAGCTCGGCGCGGGCAGCATCGGGAACTACTCCGAATGCAGCTACGAGCTCGAAGGGCGCGGCTCGTTCTTCGGCAATGAAGCGTCCGCGCCGCGCGTGGGCGAACGCGGCACGCTTTCGTTCGTCAGCGAAACCAGGCTCGAAATGCGCTGCCCCGCGGCGGCGCTGAAGGATTTGCCCCGGGTGATCGCTGCGCACCACCCGTACGAAGAGCCAGCGTGGGATCTCTACCCGCTGTTCACGCTTCCGCGCGCGAACGTCGGCGCGGGGCGGCTGCTCGAGCTGGCCACGCCGATTTCCATCGGCGAGGCCGTAACGCGCCTGAAAACCCACCTCGAGCTGCCGAGTGTGCGCGTCGCGACAGCCGGCGTGCACGCCGCAGGTGCCGCGATCACACGCATCGCGCTGTGCGCAGGTGCGGGCGGCAGCCTGTTCCAACAGGTGCCGCACGCGGACTTGTTCGTGACCGGCGAAATGCGTCACCATGACGTGCTTGCCAGAGTGCGCGCTGGCTCGAGCGTGATTCTCTCGGAGCACACCCACACCGAGCGCGGTTACTTGCCGGAATTTGCGCGCAGGCTCGAAGAGTCGAGCGAAGGGCAATTACGAGTGCTGGTCTCGGAGCGCGATCGCGATCCGCTGCAAATCGCCTGAATCTCGGCGCTCTAGTTCCAGAAGTGCTCTTCCACTCGTGGCGCGCGCACGATGGCGACGTCGCGCCGTACGGATTCGAGCACCATGCGAAAGAGCGCGAGGTTCGTGTCCGCGCCGGCGTTTTCGGGCAGCACCATGAACAGCACTTCGCGCTCGTCCCAAGGGCAGCGCTGAAATAGGACCCGAGCGTCTTCCGCCACGAACGAGACCTCCTCGAGCCGCGGGTTCTGGCTGGTGCTGGAGCACACGTTACTGATCAGCGTGGCAACGGTGGCGAGGCGCACCCCCGGGAAGACGGGCCCGATGCCAGCGGCGGCCGGCGCCAAAAGCGCGGCCCACAGCTCCGTGCGGGGCAAGGCCGCGCTGAGCGCGCCCGTCTTGCGATTCAAAGAGCCAATCGCCAGCGCGTCGCCGAGCACGATGGCAATACGTTCAAAGAGCCTCATAGAGTCGAGTTGATAAAGATCCACGCCGCCCGAGAGTGCAAGCTGGAGGCCAACTCGCGACTGAGCGACTGAGCCGCTAAAACTGCCTCCCGAGCACTCGGCTACCTACTGCGCTGTCTTGCTTCGAGAAAGCGCATGGTCTCGAATCGACACCACTAGGACAAGGGCGCGCGCTCGAATTAGCAGGCGAGCATGTAAACGAACCTGCGTAAACCGCGGACACAATCACCCACTGCGCATGACGCGCACTACGTGCATGACGTGATCAACACGTGTACCCCGCTGCACATCTCGCGCATTCGTCCGCGAACGTAGTGAATGGGCTGGTCGAAGTGGGCGATTCCGATCTATGGTTTTGGGTTTTCGCTAGAAGCCAATTCGGGAAGGTGAGCACATGAGACGACGAGCACTCGGTTCGGTTCTACTCGGCAGCATGGTTCTGGCGGCGTGCGCAAGCGGAACGGACGCGGGTGATCAGGACCTGACCTCGGCGAGCGAAGCGATCATCGGCTCGTCCAAGCCGAGTGGTCCCAATCAAGTGGTGATGCTGTATGCGAGTGTCGTCAATGCCAATGGCACGCTCGGGACCCGCACTTGCTCGGGTACTTACTTCGCCTCGCGTGTGGTCGTCACGGCCGCGCACTGCCTGCAAAACGTGTTCGCCGACCAGTTGTTCGTCTACTTCGGCGATGATTTCGCAGCTGATTTCGCGGAGCTCGGCCCGGGCCCCAATGGCTTGCTCCCGCCCGCGCCGGGTCAGCCCTCGCATTTTGCCCAAGCCGATTCGTTCGAACAGCATCCGGATTGGGACGCAACCCAGTTCTATCCCGACCTGGGCGTGGTCTACCTGGATCGGAAGCTGCCATTTTCGCCTATACCCATCTCCCGTCGTGAGCTGAAATCGAATCGAGAAGTCACGATCTCCGGCTGGGGAGCGAACAGCGCACCCACACCCACGACGGGTGCCGGCGGGCGCGTGCAACGCACGGGCAAGACGCGCACGCTGGGTTCACCGACCCTCGCCGACAATCATCCCGAAGATCCGAATCCGGGTCTGAACAGCGCCAGTAATCGCGCAAACTTGATCAAGACCGACGGTAGAGCTCCGTACGCCAACGGCTGTTTCGGTGATTCTGGCGGGCCGATCCTGATCGAAGATTGTGGGCAGACCTACGTCGCCGGCATCGACTACTTCGGTGGCTTGTCGTGCCAAGACTACAGCCTGTACGTACGCCCCAACGCGTTCCTACCGTTCCTGGATCGGGCCGAAAAGAAGGGCAGCGGGACGGAACGCCTGAAGCCGGTGTTCGATTGCGTGGCGCCGAACCCAGAGGGCTCGCTTACCGCCTTCTTCGGCTACCAAAACGACAATGGCGTGAGCGTGAGCCTGCCCTACGGCGGCAAGAACAAACTCGCGCTCGACAGCAAGAGCCAGCGCCCCACCCGCTTCATGCCCGGTCAACATGACTTCAGCTTCGGCGTCGACTTCAGCGGCCGTCAAAGCGTGAGCTGGACGTTGCACCCGGACGGCGGCAAACCGACCACGCTCACCGTCGATGCCAGCTCTCGCCGCTGCGGCGCCGAGCAAGCCGCTCAGAGCGAATGCGCGCTCGCCTGTCGAGCCAGCGGACAAGCCGGTTGCGCCGATCAACCCACGTTCGACTCGTGCGTGAGTACGTGCCTCGGAACCACGCAGTTCGTGATCGATATCTATCCGTACTGCTTGGACCAGAACAGCGCGCTCAACGCTTGCACCGCCGCGCTCTCCTCCGATCCGGCAAATTGGCTGTGCCTGGACGGGATCGGCGTTTTCCCCGGCGACGCCTGCCAAGCGCAGAACGACGCTTTGAGCGCGTGCTTCTCGATGTAGCGGGCCCCGTCATTTGGCCGTGGCCGACGCCAGCTGCACTTGCAGCGGGACCGCCGCCTTGGCGGCCGCGTTTTCCACGGCCTTCGCCCAAACGCCCGCATCGTGCACGTGGCCTGCGCGATCCCAAGCGGAGCCCACGCGGTACACCAGATGCCCGAATGCATCCGTGGGCGTGACTGCGAGATAGTCGAGGTCGCTGCTTTGCGCTTCGAGCGGCGCACCCGCGCTCAGGATGACTGCGCAGCCCAGATTGCCACTCGGAGTTCCCTTGCTGTCTCTGACTGGCTCCCAGACGCGCATCGAGCTCGTGCCCGCGTCGACCTGCAGCGCAGCGCCCGCGTGTTTGGCGATGCCGATGCCCACCGACAGCGGAGCTTTGCCGCCGGTGAACGAGCTCTCGACGCGATTGAACGGCGTACCCGCATCCAAAATGACGCGCTTGATTTCACTGACGTGCGCGCCGCCCGGCACCTCCCAAGGTGCGTAAGTGAGCTCGAAAACCAGGCGAATCGGGCCGTTTGCCAGCACCCGTGAGCGAATGAAATTGCGTGACGGGTGCAGCTTGCCGCCCGCCCAAATGCCGAGCCCACCACAACCACGCGACTTGCCGACCGCGTAGAAGTCAGCGCCCTGTCCAGCGTCTTGGTGATAGTCGTCCGTCATGTACCACTCGTTGACGACCAACTTGTTGGTGCGCTTGGCCCAGGTGTCGATGCCGCTCGATACCAGCGGATCTTTGGCCCAAGTTTCCAGGTCGGGCCCATACACGCGGTGCGCGACCAAATCGTTCTCCCACACGAAATCATCGTGCCGCTCGCGCACGAAGCGACCGTACACCTTGTATTCCTGCGCAGCGACCGCGTGCGGGCGCTCGCCCAGACGCAGGTTGAAGTGCTTCACCTCACCTGGCGCGAAGTCCGCCTGAAAGACCAAGTCGTCGGGCTCGTCGTCCCCGGTCATGTCGACGAGCTGCGAAAGAACCGGCCGACCCGTGGCATCCACCACCAATGCCTTTTTCAACTCGAAGCCCGGCGCGAGCTTGACGAGCTCCGAACCCGAGAGCGCGAGCGTCTCGTGCGTTCGGGCGAACGCCGAAGGATTGGCCGCGGTGATGCTGACCAGATTGCCAATGACGGCCGGCTTGGAGTTCGCAGGTTTGGCGCCTGCGGGCGTCGCGTCGCCAGGCTTCACGGGTGCCGGCTTGGCGGCATCCACCGGTTTGGTAGGCGCGGGCTTCGCGTCTGCTGGCTTGGCGGGCGCGGGCATGGCAGCGGCCGGGGGCGCAGGCTTGGCAGCGGCCGGGGGCGCAGGCTTGGCACCCGCCGCAGGCGCGCCGGCTGCGGGTGGGGCTGCGAGCGCAAAAGTCACGCAGGTCCCGAAAGAAGCCGCAACCGACAACGCCAATCCGAATCGAAATCTCGTCATTGATTTGCCCGTCTTTCGAGCACGGCAATATCACGAACGTTCCTTGCCGAGCAAGGCGGCCGAGTGCGCCAATTGGCGCGCAATTGGGCTAGACTCCGGCCCCGCATCGCAGACGAAAGTGCCTCGCCATGAACGACGTCATTCTCGATCCTCAAAAGTTGATCTTCTCGGGAACAGCCCAAAAACTCGGACGCTTCATCTCCGTGACGCCCGAGAACAGCAGCCTCTCGCACCTTGCTTACGGGCGTATTCGACTCGAGCGCAGCGCGGCGAGCGTTTCGTTCGAAACCGGCAAGCGCGAGACGGCGTTGTTGTGCATGAAGGGTGCTTGTCGCGTCGCGGTCAACGGCACTCCGTACGAGCTCGACACGTATGATGCGATTTACGTGCCGCGCGGCTCGTCGGTGCAAGTCTCCACCACGTCCGAAGTCGATCTGGTCGAGTGCTCCGCAGATGTGGAAGGCGACTACCCGCTGCAAGTCGTGCGCTACGCGGACGTCCAGCAAAACTCGGCTTTGAAGTTCACCGCGGGCGGCGCGGCCACGACGCGCGACCTGAACATCATCATTGGCAAGAACGTCGATGCAGGCCGACTCTTGGCCGGCTTCACGCGCTCGCAGCCCGGCAACTGGACCAGTTGGCCCCCGCACGAGCACACCAAGCTGCTAGAAGAAGTATACGTGTACTTCGACATGCCCGCGCCGGCGTTTGGCATTCAGCTCGTGTACACGAAGCCCGATCAGCCAGAGTTCGTGAGCCTGGTGCGTGACGGCGACGCCGTTTTGATGCCGGCGGGTTACCACCCGAACGTGGCGGCCCCAGGTCACAGCATCAACTTCGTCTGGATGATGGCCGCTCATCGCGAGGTCGAAGATCGCCAGTTCGGGGTGGTCAACGTTCAACCCGGCTTCGATCAAGCCGGCTCTGGCCTGGAAGCGAGCAAGAAGTAAGAAGATGTCCCTCGACTGGTTCAATCTGCAAGGCAAGGTCGCGCTGGTCACCGGCTCGAGCACCGGGATCGGCGCCGCGATCGCCCAAGGCCTCGCGCGCGCCGGCGCCGACGTCATCTGCCATGGCCGTGGCGAAGAAGCCCAAAGCACGAGTGAAGAGATCCGCAAACTCGGTGTGCGTTCGGTCGCGCTGTCGGCGGATCTCTCGAACCGCGCGGCTCAAGAGCCATTCGTGGCGAAAGCCGCAGCCGCGTTCGGCCGCATCGATTTGCTGATCAACAACGCGGGCTCGATTCGCCGAGCGCCCGCGGTCGACTACACCGACGCGGATTGGGACTTTTTGCTCGAAGTGAATCTGTCCGCGCCATTTCGACTCTCGCGTAGCATCGGCAAACTGATGATCGAGCAGGGCGGCGGGCGAATCGTCAACATTGCGTCGCTGCTCTCGTTTCAGGGCGGCATTCTCGTGCCCGGCTACGCGGCGTCGAAGGGCGGCATCGCTCAGCTGACCAAGGCGCTCGCCAATGAGTGGGCCTGCAAGAACGTCACCGTGAACGCCATCGCGCCCGGCTACATCGCCACCAAGAACACGGAAGCGTTACGCGCCGATCCCAACCGCAGCCGCCAAATCCTGGAGCGCATCCCTGCGGGTCGCTGGGGCGAACCCGACGACATCGCCGGCGCTGCAGTGTTCCTGTGCTCGGACGCCGCGCGCTACGTCACGGGCCACGTACTCACCGTCGACGGCGGCTGGATGGGCCGCTGAGCGCTTGCGGAGGATGGGGGCGATCCTGATCCAGCCACGCACCTCACAGAGCACGCCGTTGCCGTCGCAATTCGGCTCCCTGACTCGACCCGTCGTGATTGCACCGTCGCACCGGGTCTGTGCAACCGAGATCGCGGTTCACGATCGTCCGAGTTCGTACACGAACTCCAATTTTTGCAGATCAACCCTATCCCGGACGCAGAATCATTGGCGACGCAGCTTAAGTGCACGGCATTGAGTCGAGCGTGCGCTTCTTGTCGTGGCAAGCGTATGCGTCGTGGCGCCGACGGTCGGGCCAGCGCGCCCGCGAGCTGCGCGGGCCGCGGTCAAGCGGCGCACTGGGACCGAGCAAACTGCGATGGGCGAACGCTTGGCTGGACAATGCGCGCTGCGGGGCGGCGTGATGCTGATCATGTTCCAATCGCTGTTCTGGCACGCTACTTCTGCCTGCTCGAGCGCAAAATCGTAGTGTGGACACAATAGTCGTGTCCGAGATGCGACGACTTTGCGAAGATTGCGCTCCGCGGCCATGGTTTATTGTCGCGAAAAGGAATTCGGCCGACGGAATTTTTGACTTTGGACCACAGCCTCGCATGCGATCAGAGAAGACCCCTCGTTTTGCGCTGCAGGCCGTCGTCGCCCTTCTGCTCTCGACGACGCTCGTGAATTGCAGTTCGAGCGCCCCTCCTGGCGGCGGCGTCGGCACGGGCGGCGCAACCACAGGCGGGAGCACGAGCGCAGCCGGGAGCACGAGCGCAGCCGGGAGCACGAGCGCAGGCGGGAGCACGAGCGCAGGGGGCTCACCTTCAGCCGGCGGCAGCGGTAGCGGTGGCAGCGCGACCGGCGGGGCCAGCGCCAGCGGCGGCTCGAGTCCCAGCACCGGAGGCGTGACGGCAAGCGGTGGAAGCGCACCCGGGGGAACTGGCGGCGGAGCGCCGGCTGGCGGCTCGGCCTCTTGTCCCGTGATCGCAGAGTTCAAGGATTGGCCCACGGGCAAAGGGCCCGCTGACGTGGGAAAAGCCGCCGTCAGTGCGTTCGCCCCGCATGCCCAAGATGTCTACGGCAAAGACGGAACGGCCGGAGACGGTTACGCTTGGGCGTTCGCCATGTTCGGCTCGTTGCAGTTCACGAAGACCACGGGCGATACGGCGACGAACGCGAAGTTCCTGAGCGACTTCGCCGCAGGCATCAAAGCGAACACGCTGCCGCCCAACCCCACGCCCGACCCGAACTCCCCGGGTGGCGACAAGCGTGCCTTCGGCGATGCAGCGTTCGAGGTCTTCCTGCAAAGCCAGGACGCGAATGCCAAAAAGCTCGGGCTCGACCGTGCCGACATGCAATGGATGGGCGCGGGCTCGGACGGTGTAACCAGGGACGCGCGCTACTGGGCCGATGACATGTTCATGATCACCGGCCTGCAGGTTTATGCCTATCGGGCGACAGGCGACAAGAAGTACCTCGATCGCATGGTCGTCACCATGAAGGCCTATTTTTCGGCCCTCCAACAAGCAGACGGGCTGTTCTGGCACACCAAGCAATCGAAGGCCTATTGGGGGCGGGCGAATGGCTGGGTGGCCGTCGGAATGTCGGACCTCCTGCTCGAGCTCCCCGTGGGCGCTGACCGCGACGCCATCATGGCGGGCTACAAGAAACAGATGGATGGCCTGCTGAAGGTTCAGCTCACCTCGGGAACCGATCCCGGTGCCTGGAATCAGGTGCTGGACGTGACCACACTGAAGCCAGAGATGTCGTGCACCGCCATGTTCACGAAAGCGCTCACCACCGGCGTCAAGAACGGCTGGCTCACCGATTCGAAGTACGCGACCGCCGCGCGCAGTGGTTGGCTCGCCGCCGCCAATCGCGTGAGCAATGGGCAGCTGTCTCAGGTCTGCCCTGGTACCGGGCAAGCGGATGCCGGCAGTCTCGCGCAACAGCAGCAGTTTTACATGAACATCGCCTTCAATCAGCCGCAGGACAACCACGGGCAGGCAGCGCTCATCTGGGCGGCGAACGCCCTTCTGCGCGCCGATTGTCCGGGCATGCACTGACGCCACCACGGGTCGTCACTGCAACCCCGGCCCCTGGCGCCACGCTGCGAGAAGGGGGCGATCGACACGCTTTCTCACCTTCGCCTACTGCAGCTCGACGACGGGAGCGAACTTCGGCGCGAGCAAATGGCTGATGCCGAAGGCGAGGAGATACGCAAAGCCGCAGAAGGCGAAGAGGATGCCATAGCCGGCGGTGATGTCACCCTGCTAGGTGAAGTGATCGAGCAGCTTGCCGGCCAGGATCGGGAAAGCGATGCCGCCGAGCGAGCCGGCCATGCCTCCGAGCCCGACCACCGAACCCACCGTGCGCTTGGGGAACATGTCCGACACCGTGGTGAACAGGTTTGCCGACCATGCCTGGTGAGCAGCGCCGGCGATACCGATCAGCACGACCGCGCCCCAAGTGCTCATCTTGGTGACGAACAGAATGGGTAAGACGCACAGCGCAAACGCGAGCATCGCCAGCTTGCGCGCGCGCACGGGGGTCAGGCCCTGCTTCACCAAATAGCCGGTCAGCCAGCCACCGAAGATACTGAGCACGGTCACAATCGAGTAAATCGAAACCAAGTAGACCCAGCTGGCCTTGAGATCGAGCGCGCGCGTCTTCTTGAAATAGTCAGGCAGCCAGATCAGGAAGAACCACCACACCGGATCGGTCAGTAGCTTGCACACGATGAACGACCAGGCTTGGCGGTAGCGCAGCAGCGAAAACCAATGTCGGGCTCCCGCGCGCGGCACTTCGCTGCTGGCTGCGCGCGCGCTCGGCTCGTCCCGGTCGGCGCGAATGTGCTCGAGCTCACGCGCACCCAAACGCTCGACCCGTTCCGGAAGGTCATACAGCGGGAACCAAAGCAAAAGGAAAGACAAGCCCGCGCAACCTGCCAGCACGAACGCCGATTGCCAGCCCCACGTCGCAGCCACGACAGGCACGATCGCCGGCGCCAGAACGGCGCCGACGTTGGCGCCCGAATTGAAGAGCGCGGTGGCCAGCGCGCGCTCGCGCTTGGGAAACCATAGCGCCACGGCCTTGATCGCCGACGGAAAGTTGCCACCCTCACTGAGCCCCAGCGCGACCCGCGCGCGAAAGAAGCCAGCCACGCTACCCACGAAGCCGTGTCCGAGCGCGGCCAAGCTCCAAGCCGCAATCGAAACGGCGTAGCCGATTTTCGTGCCGACGCGATCGACGAACGGACCGAACAGCAAGAGCCCAATCGCGTACGCGCCCTGGAACGCCGCGTTGACGCTGCCATATTCTTCGTTGGTCCAGCGCAGCTGATCGTCGAGGCTCGGCTTCAAGAGCGCGAGAATTTGGCGATCGATGTAGTTGATCGACGTCCCCAAAAAGAGGAGCAAACAGATCAGCCACCGGTATCGGCCGACGAATTCGGACGTTCGAGGCATCGGCTAGCGCGACCCCACTGGTTCCGCGCTCACCAATTCACGGTCATGCCAGAAGCGAAATTATTCAAGACCTGCTTTTCGCCCAGCCACCAGTTCGACTCGGCTCGCATGTACTCCAAGTCGAGGTGCACGTTGTCCGACAGGTTGTAGACGACACCGCCGTTGATGCCGATCTGGTTCTTGACGTTGCTGTACTGCGGCAAATTCCGATCGACGTCGGTCAAGAATAGACGAGTGATGCCCGCGCCGGCGAAGAGATCGAATCTGCCGAGCACGACCTGGGCCTGCGCGTAATAGCCGTCGAACGTGCGCAGGTTGCTCAGCGGATCGATCGCCTGCAAGCTTTGTTCGAGCGCGTAATTGAGCCCCAGACCCTGACCGTAGTGTCCGGCCAGGCCCAAGTGCACCGGACCGACTTCGAGTCGACCGCCATAGCCAACGCCTTGCACGGTCTGGTCGCACGGCCCGGTCGCCGGGGACGCCACGCAGTCGCCCGGCTGGTAGACCTTTTGATAGGCCCCGTTCGCAAACAGCACGACCTTACCCTTGGTGCCGAAAGCGCGCTCGAAGGTGAGCTCGGCCTCGACGCGCGGAAGCTTCGTGCGGGTCAAACGGCCCGCGGACATCGTCGCGGGATCGAACAAGCCGACGTTGAGTTGGAAGCCGGCAAGTACCGGACTGCCATAGATGAACGCGGGGCCGAAACCGCTGCCGAGAACGCCGAAGCCGACCATGCCGTTCGTGGGGCCAGTGGAGTCGATCTTGTTCGGAAAGCCCACGCCCCAGCGGTGCGCGTAAAGCACGTTGATGTCCGTGGCCCCGCGCGAAAACAAGGTTCTGGTTCTGCCCGCGAGCACGCTTCCCCAAAAGCCCTCGAGCTTGGCGTAACCCTGGCGGATATCGGCGGGAATGCCGGTGCCCTTGTTCCTGCCATCCGGCTCGATGACGGCCCAGATCTGGAAATAGCTCGACGCTTTGAGCCCGGGGTAGATCTCACTGCGCACGCCCAGGCCCAGCGTGTTGCCGATGAAGCCGCTGCGGACGCGCATCGTGTTGACGGTGCCCTGTGTCAACTCGCCGCCGTCTTGTGGGCTCACGAGAAAGCCACCGCCGTTGATGACCACGGGCTGAACGGACCCGTCAGGCATCATGACCGTCCGGCCCCCGGCGACCGGCAGGGCGTCACCGACGACCCAGCTGAGGAAGGCGCCGACCCGACCGTCGGTGTACACGTCCCAATTGTCGCCTTTGACGAGCACTTTCTCCGCGCGCGCGATGCGAGGGAAAAAGAGCGACGTCGCAAGTGACAAACCGGCCAAGACCTGAATGCAGGCCGTGAGCAGCCGCGGACGCGATGACATTGAACTGGTCTCCTACTGTCGGGATCGAGCGAGGCAGAGAAAGAGCGAGGGGAGAATGGAGGGGGCGGCCGGGAGTGCGCTTCGCTGACGCGGATCAGGGGCTGGTGATCGAGGTCACCCCGATCAACATCCACTGCGGCTTGTAGTTCCCATTGGCAGGCGGCTGAGTAAAGCTTGCAGGTGGCTTTGCCACCATGCCCGTCAGATCCACGGTACGGGGAGCGCAAGCCGAGTTGCCGTCGGGGTTCGAGCCGCAGTTCTGTTGCCCCTTGCAGTTCTGATCGTGGATCTTGAACGTGAGCGTGCTGCCGCCCTTCACCTTGAAGCTCGCGTTGTACTTCACCAGGTAGGTCGCCTCGCGCTCGCAGTCGTTCCCGCCCTGCACGCCAGAGCCGTTGAAGTAATAAACGTCCTCGCCCGAGGTCTTGGTCGCGGAGGGGTTCACGTGGAGCTCATACGAGTTCCACCAACCGGTGGGGTTTGCGTACGAGCCGCCGATGTACCACCAATTGTTGGTGCCATTTTCGCTCAGCGGATCGGACGACGCGCGCGTGCCGCCCGTATAACAACGGGTGCCGATCACGCCGCGCACCTCGATGTTGATGGTGTAAGCCTGCCCGCTGACGCCCTTCACCATCACGGTCTTCTGGCGGTTGACACCGTCCGACGGGCACGACGGGTTGCTGTCGCTCATGGGGCAGTTGTGGCCCTCGACCGCAATGGTGCCGGCGCAAGTCCCTTCCCAATAATAGCCTTGCAGGTCAGGCACGATATCTGCGGCGCTGAGACCGCCGCCGCCGCCGCCCGCGGCCACGGTGCCGCCGGTCCCGGTCGAAGTGCCGCCGGTCGCGGGGGCGCCGCCGGAACTGGTCCCAGCCGCAGCGACGATCGAGCCAGCCGAGCCGCCCGCCGCAACCGGATCGCCACCTGTCCCGCCCGTGGCAACTGGAGCCGAGCCGCCACCCCCCGTCGACGAGGGGATCACCGTCCCCCCCGAGCCTGCGGCCGCCACGACCGACCCAGCCGTGCCGCCTTGGGCGGCGGGCATGCCGGCCGCGCCCACGAACGTTTTCGGCGCCTCGCCTTGTGAGCAACTCAAACTCAGCAATGCACCAAGGCAGGCGGAGCAGAGGACCGTAGTTCGCTTCATTCCGAGATCGAGGGTTGAGGACACGCTGGCGCGCTCGACTTTCCGAAAATTGGGGTTAAAAGTGGCCGCGTCGTGAAAACGCGGGGCAAGCTCGACCCCCGAAAACGGCGAGATAACACCATGTTTGTCTTCATGGAGTCAACCCGCGCTGGGGTCGGGCTCTGGGCTTCTTGCTGCTTTGAGTTGGGGGTTCGTGATGCCGTGCGAACGACGCACGCAGAGTCGCGCTTGGCGACGCACAGCATGCTTCGTTTTTGATTTCGAGCAATGATGACCATGGCATGAGCAGCAAGATTTGGTGCTCGTGCTCGCGCGGGGAGAAGAGCTTCGAAACTGCCGGAAAGTACAGCGCGACACGCTTGTCCAGGTCGCGTTGCGTGCGCTCGGCGCGGCGGCCCGAAACGCAGTGCGCAAAGACGAAACGGGAAAGCAGATCTCACCGGCAGTGCCCCGCAGTGCCCTGTGCTCCGGCGATCCGTCACCAAAATAAACACTTGTGAGCGTTCCCGCATTTTTGAGAGGCCGCACGGACGCAGCTCGGCCGCTGCTGAGGATTCTCGAGCTCGCGTCAGAGCGCGCGCGTGTTCACGCTGCGGCGCCCGAGCACCAGCAAGGTCTAGCCGCTGGTGCTGGCGGCAAAAAGCCGAAGAACTGAACAATTGAAACCGAAGAGCGAGTCGTTTGCCGCCGTCAGCTTCGCCCGCCGCACTCGGCCCAAGCTGGGATTGATTGCGCGCAGTGGCGCGCGCAGCAGAGTTCCGTCACAGAAACGAACAGCGAATCGACGACGCACCCGAACGCGCTACTCGCTCGCCCTTCGCCAGCGCTGATGGGCTTCCCCTGGCTCGAATCATTCTGATATATCGGGCTCCGCTCTTGTGGGCCGCCCGCGCGCTGATGCGTCCTGATTGCCCCGGGGTTACGCTGATTCATGTCTGAATTCCCAATCCGTCCCGCAGCGAGCTGTCGCTTCGATATCGTCAGTTTGGGTGAAGTGATGCTGCGCCTCGACCCGGGCGAAATGCGCGTGCACACCGCGCGCACCTTCCAAGCTTGGGAAGGCGGCGGTGAGTACAACGTGGCGCGCGGTCTGCGCCGTTGTTTCGGCCTGCGCGCGGCCGTGGTCACCGCCCTGGCCGACAACCCGATCGGGCGCTTGGTCGAAGACTTGATGCTGCAAGGCGGCGTCGATCTCTCCTACCTGCAGTGGAAGCCGTACGACGGCGTGGGCCGCAACGTGCGCAACGGCCTCAACTTCGTGGAGCGCGGCTTCGGTCCGCGCGCCGCCGTGAGCTGCTCGGATCGCGGTCACACCGCGATCTCGCAGCTGAAGCCCCAAGATGTAGACTTTCACAGGCTGTTCGCGAGCGAAGGCGCGCGCTGGCTACACACCGGCGGCATCTTCTGCGCGCTCGGCCCGGAAACCCCCGCCGTCGCCAAAGCCGCGATGGCAGAAGCAAAGCGGAACGACGTGCGCGTCTCGTACGATCTCAACTATCGCGATTCGCTGTGGCGCTCCTTCGGCGGCCCGAGCCAAGCGCAAGCGGTGAATCGTTCGCTCATGCCTTTGGTCGATGTGCTGTTCGGCAACGAAGAAGACTTCACCGCGGCGCTCGGTTTCAAGCTCGAGGGCGTGGATCACTCTTACGCGCAGCTACCGCTCGAGAGCTTCCGCGCGATGATCAAAGAGGTGATCGACACCTTCCCCAACATTCGCACGGTAGCCACCACGCTGCGCGTCGCGCGTTCGGCCAGCGTGAACGGCTGGGGCGCGCTCTGCTATCACGATGGTGACTTCTTCGAAATCGCGCCGCGCGAAGTGGAGATCTTCGATCGCGTGGGCGGCGGGGATTCGTTCGCTTCCGGCTTCATCTATGGCCTGCTTAGTGGCAAAGGCGCGGAATGGGCGCTCGGCTGCGGAGTAGCGCACGGAGCCTTGGCCATGACCACCCCCGGTGATACGACCATGGTCACGCTGCCCGAGGTCCTGCGCGCCATGCAAGGCGCGAGCGCACGCATCGAAAGATGAGCCATGACGCGAGCTGAAGTCTGTAAGCGCATCGAAACCGTGGGCATCGTGCCCGTGATCCGCGCTCCCTCGCCGGAGCTCGCGTTGCTCGCGACCGAGGCGATCTTGGCCGGTGGCATCTCGGTCTTCGAGATCACCATGACCGTGCCCGATGCGCCCGCGGTGATCCGCGCTCTCTGCACCCGCCTCGGCAAGCGAGCCTTGGTCGGCGCAGGCACCGTGATCGACGCCGCTGACGCCCGCTCGTGCATCGAGGCCGGCGCGGAGTTCATCGTCGGCCCCGGTTTCGATCCGGCAGTGATCGCAACCGCGCATGAAGCCAACATCCCCGCGATGCCCGGCGCGCTCACGCCCACGGAAGTGATCGCCGCTTGGAAAGCCGGCGCCGACGTCGTGAAGATCTTCCCTGCGTCGGCCATGGGCGGCGCCTCGTATTTGAAGGCGCTCAAAGGCCCGCTGCCGCAAGTCAAATTGATGCCTACCGGCGGCGTGAACCTGAGCACTGCCAAAGACTTCTTGGCTGCCGGCGCAGTCGCGCTCGGAGTCGGCTCGGAGCTCGTGGACATTGCGGCGGTGCAAGACGGCCGCGCCCACGTGCTCACCGAGCGCGCGAAAGAGTTCGTCGCCGCGGTCGCTGCCGCGCGCAAGAAGTAGCGAAGCGCGCCTTCAATTGCTCGACACACGCTTCAAGCGGACGGTCGTCGAACGGGGGACCAGGATCGTGCCCACGAGTGACTTGCCCGAATCGTCGAGGGCGGCGTCGAACATCGGGGAGCCAGCGCGGCCAGACTCCCAACACCGCTGCGCGTCGCACTCGCAAGCGCCTTTAGAGCAGACATCCCACCTTTTGCAACTCATGGTCACGGTCACGACGCCGTCAGTGGTAGTGCAGTCGCCGGCAGGATCCCCACTCGTTGAACCATTTGGAGCGCACCTGTAGTCGCCGGGGAAAAATTCGTACGGAGTCTGCAACGCGCACCAGTCACTTTCGACTACGTAGTGGTTGATTGAGAAGCGAATCCGGTCCGAATCGACCTTTGGCAGAAGGGTCGGATAGGGGTAGCCCGGAAGGAGGTCCCCGAACGTATTCAAAGTGACGCCAGGTGGATAAAGGACGTTTGGATCGCTCGCCGGCGGATATTCGTGGTCGTTTCCAAGCACCAACGTCCCCTGGCCCGCAGCGTCGAGAGTGAGCCTCACCTTGTCCGAGCCATCGGCGAAATTGTTCGCCTCGACATAGCCCTCCCAACGCCCCTCATAGTCCTCCAGTTTCTCACCAGTTCGACCGTCACCGATATCCACCGGCGCCTCTCCCGAGGAGCAGGCAAAGCTCGCGGAGAGTGCGGCCAACAGCAAGGCACCTCTAGCAATGGTAATCATCGTTTCTTCCTCCCTATCTTGGAACGTGAGTCCCCGGCGCCGCTGAATTCCGTTCGCCTGTGAGCCCGCACAACTCGATGACGCGCGTGCGGTACGCGCTCGCCGCATGCTGTTCGATGAATGCGCGAGCGTCGGCGACCGCACTACCGGCGCCGAGCTGACAGCTTGCCATGATGCGCGCTGCGCCGCGCTCTTCGAGCAGCTGACCTTTGGGGATCGCCTGGTCCAACTCTTCGAGTAACACCAGCGCGAAGCGCGGGTTGGACTCGCGAATCGCGCGTTCCACGCGCCGCAACTGACGCACTTCTTCGTCGAGCCCGAGCGCCGTCGGCGCTGCCGATGGCACGCTTCGCGGGTGAGCGAAAGCGGCCGCAGACGAGGGTTTCGGCGTCACTGGGGGCGGAAGCTCGGCAGCGGTCGACGTCGAAGGCTCGCTGGTCGTCGGCGCGGATGCACTGGCTGCGGAGGCGGGAGGCACGGGTAGCACCGCGTTCGTGCTCACGACGAGCTGGTTTTTTTGGGCGATCCCCGCTCGAAAACCCAACTTGTACCCCAGCCCACCGCTGAGCGCGACGGCAAGCGCGACCGCACCCAGCACACGCCACGACCAAGCGCGCCCAGGCAGCGGTTTGCTGCTCTTCGGGCCGGCAGACAACGCGGGCTCGAGCACGAGCCGCTGCCAAATGCGCTCCTGATCCGCGCTCGTCGGCGCGAGGGCGCGGCGCGCTTGGGCCAAGATCGACGCTTCGTCGTCATCCAGTCGAGTCATGGGTTCCTCGATGAAGCAAAAGCGCTGCGCGAAATTGAGCACGCACGGCGCGCAAACGCGTGTACGCGGTGTTGAGAGGGACTCCGGTCATCTCGGCCACCTCCGGAATGCTGAGCTGCTCGACCAGTGCCAGTAGGAACAGCTCGCGCTTCTTCTCGGGCAAGCCGGCCGCAAAGCGCTGGACGAAGTCCGCTGCTTGCGCTTCCTCCGCGCGCTCACCCGGCGTCGGCTCCGAGCTCATGAGCTGGTCGTCGATCGGCTCGCCGCGATCCTTGCGCCGTGCGCGGCGCGCTTGCTTGTAGGCGACATTGCGAACGATTCCATACAGCCAAGTCCGGAGCTGCGACTCACCACGAAAGCCAGCGAGCCCGCGATGAACACTGATGAAGACTTCCTGAGCGGCGTCGTCCAGAGCGCGCTCGGGCACGCCCAGGGTCCGTAAGCAGCGCCAAACGAAGCCGAAATATTCGGCATACAACGCCTCGAATTCGCGAGCCTTGGGGTCGGCCCGAGGATGCTCCGGCAACGCTTCGACTCGAGACACCACTACTTTCCCCCCATGAGTCCCCGGCACCGAGTCAATCCGTTGCTGGGGAGTCACGTTTTTCGACCTCCACCCGACTCACAGCGAAAGCTCGACGCCCAGCTGCCCGCGCACACTCAGTGGCGCGGTCTGAAACACCACCTCGGGTCCGTCTAGCACGAACTCCCGGCGGATCAGCGGTACCGCCACGCCCACCCGGCCCATGAACCGCAGCCGGCTCGTGAGCATAACCCCTAGCCCCAGATCAAAACGCAGCGCGGACCAAAACGTCTTGCTCGGGTGGGAAGTCGTTACCGCGTCTCCAATCCCCTCCCCCGAGAGCTGCCCGAGCTCGGCACCCGCGCAGCCGAGCAACGTAGTCTGCTCGAGCGGTGGTGCAACGCACGCCAACGGGGCCGCGTACGCGAGTCGAAATCTTCCCGCTTGCCCTGCCACCGCGCTCGTCTCGGTCGGCGCAAAAAACGCCCCTTCGAGCTCGAAGCCAAGCCGCGTCCGGCTTTTGGCAACAGGTTGAAAGCTCGACCCAAAGCGCAGAAATGCGCCCAGCGCCAAGCTCGGCGTCGACGACGAATCCACGACCCCACCCGCGCCCACAGACCACTCGAGCGAGCTCGAACGCCTGGGCCCTTTCGCAGAAACTGGCGCGTGCCCCTCGACAGGCTCATTGGCAGGCGCGGCGCTCGGCTGTGGCTGCTCGGTCGGCGCGAGCGGCCCGTCCGCCGACCCAACCGAAAGTGCGATGGCGACCGCCGCCGCGTCGGTCACCTCCACGCAAGTCGCGCCGCGGATCGTGCGCACGCTACGGGCCGCGTCGGCACGCCGCACGGTCGTGACCTCGACGCGCCATTGGTCAGCGGCCAGCGACTCCACGCGCAGCTCGAAATCAGCACTCTCGATGCTCGACAGCGGGCGCCCCGCCGCCGACTCGACCTGCTCGACGACTTCGCGCTCGCGCCGGCACGAGCTCTCACCGAACCAGCGAATTTCTGCCGCCCACAGCGAAGAACCCCACGACAGCGTCGCCCCCCACACCGCAACCTGCAGAATCCTGTGCATCGGCCTATTCCTTATGCCGAATGCGGAGCCAAAACGGAAGCGAACGCTCGCGCGCGGCAAACGTCCAGCGCGCACTGCTGGCGGCGGGCTTTTCGAAATGAACGCAGCGCGTTACAAGTGAGCCGCGATGTTCAAGAAGACGCTCCAAGCCACCCACCCAGACATGATGCGCGGCGCGAGCGCAGAAGCACTCGCGGATCGCTACCTGAGCGGCGAGTTGTTCGTGCCCGGTGCCGTCTCCCTGACGTACGCTCACAACGAGCGCTTCGTGATCGGTGGGGCGATGCCCACGACCGAGCGGCTCGCGTTGCCCGCGCAAGCGCTGGGCGCTCCCTTTCTGGAGCGGCGCGAGCTCGGCATCGTCAATGTCGGCGGCAATGGCCGAGTGTTCGTCGATGACCAAACCTTCGACCTCGAGCGCTACGACGGCCTGTACGTGCCGATGGCAACGGCGCACGTCTCGTTCGAGTCCATGTCGGACGCCCAATCCGCGCGCTTCTACCTGGTCAGCACCCCCGCTCACGCGCGCTACGAGCCCGTGAAGATCTCGATCAATCAGGCCGTGCCGCTCGAACGCGGCGCGCTCGAAACCTCGAATGAACGCACGATCTACCAGTACATCGTGCCTGCCACGTGCAAATCCGCGCAGCTGCTGCTCGGACTGACCCGGCTCAAACCCGGCAGCGTGTGGAACACGATGCCGCCACATCTACACGATCGGCGCTCCGAGGTGTATTTCTACTTCGACCTAGCGCCCAGCAATCGCGTGTTTCATTTCATGGGTCAGCCGGATGAAATCCGGCACTTGGTGATGGCCAATGAACAGGCCGTGATCTCACCGCCCTGGTCGATCCACATGGGCGCCGGCACCTCGAACTACTCGTTCATCTGGGCGATGGGCGGCGAGAACCAGGACTATACGGACATGAACGTGCTGGATCTGTGTCAGCTGCGGTGAGGGCGCTTCGCACGAACCAGCTTCGTCGCGTGACAGCCAGCACACGCGACACTCGCTACGGCCTATTTGCCGTCCGAAGGCGCGCTGAACATCGCACTGGCGATGTCGTGCATTTGAATGGCGGTGACCAAGTTTGCCGTCGTAGTCGATGTAGTGACTCCCGGGAGTGTCGCTACATCGAGCGCGTAGATCGTAAACTCATAAGTGTGAGTCGCGTTTCCGGGCGGACAGGGCCCCAAATAACCCATGCCGGAGCCAGCCGCTTGTTTGGCGCCGGCCGGCATCGTCAGCATCGCACTCCCGCCCAATGCCGCCGGCAGCATCAGAGTGCTCGCCGGAATGTCCCAAACCACCCAATGCGTGAATTTGGGCGTGGGGTCGTACATCACCAGCGCGTAGCTCATCGTCCCACTCGGGCCAGCAGTCCAAGCGAACGGCGGCGATGGGGGATTTGGGTGGCTGTTCATCGCGCAGGTGAGCTCGGTCGCGATCTTCATGTCTGCGGGGATCGCCGAGCTCGACAACGTGAAGCCAGTGCTTCCACCTTGGCTCGTCGTGCCGCCACTCGCTCCGCCGCCCGTCGCGCTGCCACCGGCACCAGCGCTCGCACCAGCACTGCCACCTTGGCTCGCACCGGCGCTCGCTCCACCACTCGCGACACTGCCACCGCTGCCAGCAACGGCTGAACCTGCGCTGCCACCGCCACCGATCGCGCTGCTTCCGCCTCCGCCGGCGGGTGCACCTGCGGCGGCCGCGCCCGCAGTACTCGGTGTGCCGGCAGCAGCACTGCCGGCCACTCCGGGGCTCCCAGCTGCCGGAGTATTCGTGGGGCCGTCACTGCTCCCGCAGTGGGTGAGCAAAAGCGCAGACGAGCCGAGGACCAAGAGCGAAGCGAAGATTCGAGCGGGCATGGCGTTCGGTAGGCACCGCCGGTTTGAAGACGCGTGAACGATTCGCGCCTTTCGAGCGGAGCGGGGGTGAGTATAGGTGTGCAGGTCGTCCATTCGCCGGTGAGATAATTCTCGCCCCTATTGTAACATTATGTTTTTAATGCGGAATTCGCGGCATCGGCTGGCCGAAATGCGTCATTTCACGGCTTCCGAAGGACAAGCCGCTGTGTAGCATTCACTCCGATGTTCAAGCCCTTGCTGGCCGCGGGGAGTGCGACGCTGCTTTTCGTGCTGTCGCCGCTCGCGTGTTCGAGCGCGAAGTCGGCGGCGCCGATTTCGCCCGAGCCGGCGGGTGCGTCGGGTTCGGCTGGTGCCGCTGTAGCTGCCGCGATCACAGCAGGCTCGGCTTCGACGAGCGCGGGAGCGCCGACGAGCGCGGCAGGCTCGGGCACCGGCGGCGCGCCCAGCGCGAGCGCCGGCTCGAGCAACGACCGCGGGCGCGCGGGAGCCGATGCTGGCAACAACGCTGGCTCGGCGGGAACGAACGGCGCGGGCGCTCCCGGTGCCATGTGGAGCAGCGCTTTCCCGACCTTCACCAAGCACACGATTGCAAGTTTCAACTCGGGCTACGCGGTGGTCGCGGCGGACATCGATCGCGACGGCTTGCAGGACGTCGTGGCGCTGTCTTCGGGCTCGGCGGGCTTGGTTTGGTTCAAGAACCCCTCTTGGACGAAGTACACGATCACGACCACGGCCAAACAACTGATCTTCATGACGCCGTACGACGTGGACGGAGACGGAGACGTGGATCTCGCATTCGTCAGTGACTTCGACATGAACGACACCAACAGCGGGGGAACGATCTCGTGGGCGGAGGCGCCCGGCGATGCCACGAAGAGCCAAGAATGGGCGCTGCACGCGATCGATGCCATCCCCACCTCTCATCGCCTGCGCTGGGCCGACATCGACGGCGATGGCAAGAAAGAGCTGATCGTTCTGCCGCTCTTCGGCAAGGGCTCGAGCGGTACCGCGCACGCCGGCGCGGTGCAGCTCAAAGCCTATTTCATTCCCGCAGATCCCAAGGCGGGCACCTGGACCTCGAAGGTGCTCGATGACCAAAACCTCGAAGTGGCCCATGGCCTCGAAGTCGTCGATTGGGACGGCGACAAAGCCGACGATCTTCTGACTGCAGCCAACGACGGAGTAGAGCTGTTTCACCCCGCTCATGGCGCGGGGCCCGTGCACTTGGGCGCCGGCAAAGACGGGCAGGCGCCCAACAAGGGCTCGAGTGAAGTCGCGCTCGGCCGCCTCGGCGCAGCGCGCTTTTTTGCGACCATCGAGCCCTGGCACGGAACAGACGCGGTGATCTACACCCCCGGCAGCACGGACAGCGAGCTCTGGAATCGCAAAGTGCTCGGCTCGCCTTTCGAACACGGACATGGTCTGGCTGCCGGCGACTTCAACGGCGACGGGTTCGATGAAGTGGTCGGCGGGGGTGGGCAAGGCAAGCTGGCTCAATACATCTTTCGCTATGTGCCAAGCTCGGGCGCGTGGGATCAAATCGAGCTCGACATCGGCGGCGTCGCAGTGTCCGGCATCGACGTGAAGGACATCGACGGCGACGGCGCGCTCGACATCGTGAGCATCGGCGGCAGCCCGACGAACAACGTGGTCTGGTACGAAAACTCCCGCTGAGCACCGCCAGCAAGGCGCCGAGCTCAGGCCTTTTTCCGAGCGAGCACGCGGCGAGCGACAAAATGCTCATGCCGTTCCCGGCAAGCTGCCCCAGGTGTCGAGTCAGACACGGTGCGGAGCCGCAGCCGAACGGCTGGCGAAACACAGAGCTGCGAACAATGCCCGAAAAAATGAGAACTCTGCGAATGAAGATCTGGAAACCGAGCGTGTTCGGCTTGCTGGTGCTGGCAGCCTTCGGATGTAGCAGCGCCGATGACAGCGATGCCGCAAAGCAGAAGTGCGAAGATCTAGCGACCCAGTTCTGTAAGAGCGCGATCGCCTGTGAGGTGAGCGGCGGCCTGCTCGATGAATCGGAAGAAGCCTCTGAGAACGCCACTTGCAAAAGCAAAGTGAGCCAAGACGCCGAGTGCTCGAAAGCCCACAGCGTCACGTCGAGCTACGACGCGTGCATGGCAAAGCTCAAAAATCCTCCGTGCGATGACGTCAATCAAGCCATCATCGACGGCACGCTCGGGCTCCCGTCGGAGTGTGAGGGCGTCATTTTGGTGCCCTGAGCCAAAGCCGAGCTAGGGCGCCCCAGCTCGGCTCACTTTGGCGGCGGGGGCGGCGGGACCTCGTCGAAGGTCACTTCACACGGGAAGGAGCCGCTCAGCATGCCGCCGGCGGTGCGCCACGAATTGCACGCCGTGCCGTTGAGCGTGATGCCGGTTTGGTCCGCGCTGAGCGTCCAACCGTTGGGATCGTTGTACGCGAGCGGATTGCCGTTGTAGTTGAACTTGCCCTTCTCCGCGTTGGTCGTGATCTTGACGCCCGTGACTGTGCCAGTCGGCAGGGTCGCGGTCATGGCAAAGGTGCAGCTGCGGGTTTGGACGAGCGCTTGCTTGATGGCGGTGACGAGCGGCGTCACATCCGCTGACGTCCCCTTGCCGTCGACGACAGAATAGGGAGCCTTCGCGCCGCCGCCGACTGCAGCGTAGGTTGCAGTCAACACGCCCGGGGTCGGGCTATGGGCGATGCAAGCGGAGTACTGATATTGCTGGTCCTTGTCCGGGTAAGGCTCCACGGGTTGTCCCGAGCCGGCATTTGCCATGTCCTGGAGGTAGTCGAGGCCACAGCGACCCACTTGGCAGCCCTGGGCTGCCGCGTCCTTGCTCAACACACTGCCGATGCCGAGCACGTACGTGGTGATGCCCTGCGCATAGGCGGCTTGCGCTGATTTGATCGCCGCGTCCTGACCGCACTGCGGATTCTTTGCCCAGCAGGTGTCGGGATTGCCGTCCGTGACCAAAAGAATGAACTTCGGGCCGTCCGGCGTGGCTTTGAACGCCACCAAATCCGCGGCGGCGGCGTCGATGGCCGCGTGCGTGGGCGTTTCCCAGGCCTCGCTATTGTACTTGATCCCGCTATACATCGCGTCGATGGCGCTGAAGTTGTTCAACGCGTACGGGACGGACTTCAAGATCGGGCACTTGTAGGTGCTCTTGTCCTCGTACGAATCACCCACGCCGGTGTAGCTGGTGAAGCCGAAACGCGTGCTGGCTTCCAGTTGTTTCACGACGCCGTTGGTCGGATCCATCAGCGCGTCGTGGAGTGGAGTCCAAAACGGCGCAGGTTGCTGGAACATGCTGCCAGAGGTGTCGACCAGGAGGCTGACGGTGGCCACCAACTCGACCGTCTGCACGCTCAGCGTCGCGCACTCACCGGCGTCGACCTGTGCGTCCGGACCGGCGTCGGGTGGCCCATTGTTGGTGCTGATCTCACCGACATTGCCGGAGCCGCCACCCGGCAGCGGGCTGAACGAGCCTCCGTGACCTTGCCCGCCAGTCGACGTGCCCGGGCTGCCCGCGTTGCCGACGGGCCTCGGAGTCACTCCCGAGCCGCCATCTTTGGTCGCACTACAACCAACGATCCCGCACACCACACCAACGCCCAGCGACAGACCAAGTGACAAGCCACGCATCCGCCCAGGTTAGCTTGCGGCTCGCTTCCCCGCAAAGCGATCCGCGCGCAATCCACGGGTGATATCGCGTCTGTCGTGAGCGAGCAGTGGCACGCGGCGTGTGTCCTTGGGAAAGGTGCTTGCCCGAGTGAGCGGATCGCCTGGCGTCTGGCTCACCAGGAAGCACTGCGCCTGTCGCCGATCCGAAAGTCGGCAAGACTCGTGGTGCCATCCCCCGGGGCTGCAAACCCGAGTCGGAGCACTCTCAAAGCACAAGCAGCCTTGAACGCGGCTCCCGGTGGGGCCGATCTACCAGGCGGTACAATTCCGGTAGCACGGCCCGCTGCTCGAGCTCACGGGCAAGCAGCAAACTGTTTCGTACCGTCGACAACCTTGTCCGCCGCCGGGGTCACCGAATCGATGACGACGTGGTTGTAGATGTCGGTCGTGCGGAACTTGAGCGCGCCGGTCCCGTAGTCCGTGCCTGAGAGCTCATAGGTGTTGTAGCTGGTGTGCTTGAGCGCGGTCCACTTGCCCATCACCTGAACGTCCATCTTGGCGACCAAGTTCTTGGCGTTCATCGGCGTGACGGCGAGGTAGTACTGCTTCGTGCCCTTGTCGAAGTAGTATTTGATGTTGCCGGTCGGCGTGCAAGCCACGTACTTCCAGGTCACGGCCGGATTGCTGCTCGCGCTGAGCGCGTCGTTAGCGGCGTTGTTGAGATCGATGTGGTGGCTGCCCTTGAAGCACCACTGCGTGTTGGGAGCCACGTCTGGGCATTCGTCCGTGATCTGCACGACGAGCTTCTTACCGTTGGCGGTGATCTCGACACAGGCGCCGCACACACCCGAGTCATTCCAATCGTATTGGTTCATTGCCCCGTAGTACTGAGGCAGGGTGTTGGTCGGGTAGTGGCAAGCGACCATGCCCGTTGCCAGCGAGTAGTGCGTGACGTGCCCGTTGTACGTCGTGGTGTCGGCTTTGCACGTCGGGCTCAGGCAGGCGCCATCGACACACGCGGCATCCGCCGCGCACTTGGTCGTACAGTTGCCGCAGTGATTTTGGTCGTTGGGAAAGTCGAAACAGCCGTCCGTGCAAGCAGACATGCCGGCGTACTTGCACATGCAGGTGCCGTTGCTGCACATCTGGTCGGGGCCACAGGTCACGCTGGCACACGGATCGACGGTGGGGCTGCCGCCCATGCTGCTGATCGGGGCACCGGCCGAACCGCCCCCGGAAGACAACGAACCGCCCGCGGCAATGCTCATCCCGCCGCTGCCCAGTAGGCCACCAGCAGCCCCGGCGGCCGCCGACACGGTCGCGCCACCGGTCCCGCTTCCCGTACTGCTACCCGCGTGGGCTACCGGAGCCCCGCCCGAGCCGACGCTGCTCCCACCGCTGGAATTCCCAATCTCGCCACCCGGGCTCCCCGAGCTGCAAGCGACCGAACTGAGGAGAGTCGCGACGGAAAAGAGTTGAAGACCTCGCTTCGACCAAGGATGAGTACGCATTGCTGAATCAGTAACTAGCACAGCGTGTGGACAGGCCAGGCCGAGCGCACGACCAGATTTAAGCAATAAATGCAGCTCGACAGAACTTTTCGGCGCTCAGTGTTCGGCGCGGCGAGGGTCGCTGGTCGCAGCTCCCGAGAGCGCCCCGGCTGCACAGGCCGCCGAGCCCTATCCTTTGGCGTGGGCTCGGCGGATGATGTCCGGAGCGAGGTTCGGATTGGCGGTGCCCGGCTCTTTGGCGCCGCGAAATTCCGGCCCTGCGTTCGGCAAGCTCTTTTTTAGGCCTTTTTGAGCGCGCGGTGATCGCTCGCTGCGCAAGCCTCCACTCAGCGGGGTGTTGCTTGGATTTCGAGGAACTCTACCGCACGCATCATGATTTCGTGTGGCGAACCCTGCGCCGCATGGGCGTGGGTGAGCGCGATGCGATGGATGCGGGTCAGAAGGTATTTCTGATCGCACACCGTCGGCTTTCGATGTTCGACGGTCGCTCCACGGTAAAAACTTGGCTTTGCGGGATCGCACTTCGAGTCGCGTCCGACTATCGCCGCAGCGCGGTTTCGAGACGCGAAGTGTTGGTGGCGGAAACACCTTGTGACGCCAGCCGCGAGGCCGATCAGCTCAGGCGCCTGGAAGAGCGAGAACGACTCGCGATCTTGGATGAAATCTTGTCGGAAATGCCGGTTGAGCAGCGCACCGTCTTCGTGCTTTTCGAGCTCGAAGAGCTGTCGGGCGAGGAAATCGCCACGTTGCTGGCCGTACCTGAAGGGACCGTGCGTTCGCGTTTGCGCCTGGCTCGCCGTGCGTTTTCCAAGAGCGTGAGCTTGCGCCAGAACCAATCCGTTCGCTTCGCCGCGGGGGGCGAATCATGACGAATACCAAGCGTTGGCTAGACGAGCTCCCTGCGGATTCGAGCGAGCGCGAGCTGCTCCTGGTCGGCAAATCAGCACGGCCCGCGGAGGGCATGGTCGATGCGAATTGGCGGGCGCTGTGTGTCGCATTGGGGACGAGCGCGGCCGCCAGTGGAGCGCTGAGCACGGGCGTCGCAAGCAACGCCTTGTCGGCTTCTGCTTCGGTGCCGGCGCAGATCGGCTCGGCTGCGGTGGCGAGCAAGGCCGCGAGCGCGGGACTCTTGCTCATGATCGGTAAATCGCTCGTTGTCGGCGTGGCCGTGGGCCTGGCCGCAA
>DASSMT010000486.1:0-14719 GCA_035688655.1 Polyangiaceae bacterium
CTCGGCGCTTGCATGGTGGCGAGCGGGGTCTCGATGCTGGTGTAGGTGAGCTTCAAATCACGGGTCACCTCGTACACGAGCAACATGCTGATCTCGGCCAATAAGGTGCGAAAGCCGCTGGTACTGCGGTCCTTCTGACGAAGCAAACTGAGCTTGTGTTGTACGAGCGGGTGATCGATGACCGTAACGTTGCTATTCATGGGCTCACTTCGCAATCATCAGAAGACGGTACCATCGCTGTCAATCTGGAGGGGAGGGCGACCATCGCTACGTCGCTCGAGGGCAATGGCGCGACCGGCACGCCAAGTACCGCCTTCCAGCACCCGCGCGAGCGGCAAGGTTTCGGCCCCGACACCAAGTAGCTTCTGCACCAACGCGGCCGTGCGATCGAGCAGGGCGACGGTCAGCGCGCGCCACTCGATCACCAAATCGGAAGAGGCCGCGTGCACGCGTTCAGCCGCGTTCGGATCGCGCAAATTGAGCACGCCCGCGTCGAAATACAGGCCGCCGTTGCGATATTCGGCCAAGCCCGTGAGCGCGTCTGCGCCCACGATTGTAAGCCCGGCGGCTTCCAGCGGCTCGAACAGTGAGTAACTGAGCCACTGCGAAAGCTTGTGAAAGGGCACGAAGCCGAAGCGTGAGTGAGGCCAAACATCGCCCAAGCTGTGACCGGCCAGGTGCGGCCGTCCGCGCCAGATCGGGCCGAGCTCGCGCAGCACTACGGCCAAGATCGCGCTGGCCTCGAGCCGGCCGTCGCGTGCGGAGTGCAAGAGCCACACACCCAAGTTTCCGAGCCGCGCGCGCTCCGAGCTGCCGAAGTACTCCGGTGCGAGTGCGACGACGTCACCCAGACGTCGCAGTAAGGCGGCGCGGCCTTCCAACCCGGTGAGCGGATTGTCGTCACTGACCTGGAAGGCGTCGCCCAGTACTCGCGCGCTGAGGCCCGTCAGGCCGACCGCATCGGCGCGGGGCGCGGCACGGCTACCGCCCAACGTGCCCGCCAGAAACAACTCGTAGCTGGCAACCGCTAGGCCCTCCGAGCGCGTGTACGAAGCGCCATCGAGAGCACGATAGCGCCAGGTCGCGCCGGCACCGGCGTCCAAGAGCACGCTGGTGATGACCAATTCGAAGCGCGCTGCGAGCTGCTCTTCCCGCGAAAAGCCAGCAATCTTGGCGTCGAATTGCGAAAGCCTCGGCACGCCGCCGACATCGAAGTGACGATAGCGCCCGTGGTACGGAATGCGGGTCAGGTCGGGATAGTTGTGCTGTGTGAGCTTCGCGACCCGCGTTGCCACCTCGGGCAACTTGCCTTCGTCGAGTAGCCAGTGCTCGAGCTCGCCCGCGCGCGCCGCTTCGAATACTCGCTCACAGCGTTCCCGAATGGCGCGCGTGGTTTGCAGGTATTCGTACTCGGCCTGCTCGCTGGAAGCTACGCTCACGCTCACACCCCTTCGTAACCACGACCTTTGGGCTTCGCGAGCTCGTTGCCGTCCGGTACCGCACCCTCGGTGAAATAGCCCGCGGCCATTTTGGCGTCCATCTCCACACGCGCGTCGGCCGGAATCAACTCGTCCGGGATCGGCACGCGCTCCAAGATTTGGATGCCGGCACGCACCACCGCGTCATGCTTCATGTTGCTCATCGAGACGAAGCGATCGATCTTGGTGATGCCGAGCCAGTGCAGCACGTCCGGCATCAGCTCTTGAAAGCGCATGTCTTGCACGCCGGCCACGCACTCGGTGCGCGCGAAATATTGCTCGGCGCGATCGCCGCCCGCCTGGCGCTTGCGGGCATTGTAGACCAAGAATTTCGTCACCTCGCCGAGCGCGCGGCCTTCTTTCCGGTTGTAGACGATCACGCCCGTCCCGCCGGCTTGAGCCGTGCGCACGCATTCTTCGATGCCGTGCGTGAGGTAGGGCCGACAGGTGCAAATATCGGAGCCGAATACGTCCGAGCCGTTGCACTCGTCGTGCACGCGCACGGCGAGCGGCTTGTTCGGATCGGAGATGCCAGCGACGTCTCCGAACATGTACACGGTCGCGCCGCCGATCGGCGGCATGAACACGTCCAAATCCGTGCGCGTGACGAGCTCGGGGAACATACCCGCGGTGTGTTCGAACAAGGTTCGGCGTAAGTCGGCCTCGTCACAGCCGAAGCGCGCGGCCACACCGGGCAAGTACCAAACGGGTTCGAGCGCGGCCTTCACGACCACCACCGAGCCGCCGGGCTTGAGAATGTGTCCGTCGACTTTGAGGCGGCCGGCGGCGATGGCGTCCTCCAACTCCGGCAGCTGAATGTGTGCGCGGGTGACGGCGATCGTCGGCCGAATGTCGTAGCCCTGCTCGAAATAGGGCTTGAACACCTCACTGACGAGCGCTCCGAACGGGTCCAGCGAGACGATCTTGGTCGGATCGAACCAGCTCGCAAAGGGACCTATCACGTGCGTCGGCGCGGTGTTGGTCAGATCCGGTTTGCGCAAGGGGTCGAGCGCGCCGGCGGCCACCGCTACGGCTCGGTATACCGAGTAGCTGCCGGCGTGCGTGCCGATCACGTTCCGGTGCGCGGTGTTCGTCACGGTGCCGATCAAGGGGCCCCGTTGCATCGGCTCTCGAGCGCCCCACACCACCGGCAAGGGCTTCGGCCCAGGGCCGCCCGGGTGAGAGGTGAGCTGAATCGCCTTTGGGCGCTTGTGCTGCGTCTTTTGGTTCATCGCTTCGAGCTCGTCATCGTCATGACATCCAATTCGCGTCTTCGGCCAGCGCCCATTTGGTAGTGATCTTCTTCAAGTTGCTCCACAGCTCGACTCCCGCGGGGCCAGTCATGTCGCCTTGCCCGAACTTGGAGTCCTTCGTGCCGCCGAACGAGAACGGTTCACGCGGAACGGGCACGCCGATGTTCACGCCGACCATGCCACTCGAGGCGCGCTCGGCCACGTAGCTGCCGATGGCACCGCTTTGGGTGAAGATGCTGATGGCGTTGCCGTAGGGGCTCAGCTGCTCGAGGGCCAGCGCCTCATCCAAGGTTTTGACGCGAATGACCGACAAGATCGGCCCAAACAGCTCGACCTTGGCGCTTTGCATGTTCGGGGTCACCTGGTCGATCACGGTCGGGCCGAGCCAATTGCCCGCCTCCAAACCCAGCGGCGCGGGTCGAGCACGGCCGTCGAGCAAGATCTGCGCGCCTTCTGCCGTGGCTTCCGCGATGCCATCGGTCAAGCGTTGATAGGCCGCGTGATCGATCAACGCGCCCATGTCTTTGCCGAGCTCGAGCTGGCTGGCAAGCTGGACGACCTTGCTCACGAAGCGCTCGGCTTCACCCACCACGACCAGCACGCTGCCAGCCATGCAGCGTTGCCCCGCGCAACCAGTGAACGAGTCGACGATCGACCTGACCGTGAGCGCCTCGTTCGCGTCCGGAGCGACGATCAGGTGGTTCTTCGCGCCGCCCAAGCACAGCGCGCGCTTGCCCAGGCTTGTGGCTCGCGCATGTACTGCACGGGCCGCCGCGGTCGAACCCACGAAGCCGACCGCGCGCACTTCCGGGTGATCGATCAGCGCTTCTACCGCGCCGCGACCGCCCTGGAGCAGCGAAAACAAGCCGGGCGCGTAGCCTGCCTCGAGCATCAGCTCGGCCAAGCGGCAAGCCGTCAGCGGCACCTTCTCGGACGGCTTCAAGACGAACGCATTGCCGAGCGTGAGCGCGATCGGGAACATCCACATCGGCACCATCGCTGGGAAATTGAAGGGCGCGATGCCCGCCACGATGCCCAGCGGCTCGCGCCGGTATTCACAGGTCACCCCGCGCGACACCTCCAGCGCTCCCCCGCGATCCAAATTCGGCAAGCTCTGCGCGAACTCCACCACCTCCAGCCCACGCAAGAGGCCCGCGCGCGCCTCCGACTCGGTCTTGCCCGACTCGAGCGCAACCGTCTCGGACAGCTCGGACAGCGCTTGCGTCACCAGCTCGTGAAAGCGCGTGAGTGGCCGAACGCGCTCCTTGATTGGAGTGCGGGCCCATCGAGCAGCCGGCTCGCGCGCGGCCGCGACGATCGCCGCGACGTCCGCGGGCCCCGACATCCCGACACTGCCGAGCACCTGCCCTGTCCAAGGACTCGTGAGCGTGAGCTCGCCCGGACCGCTCGGCGCTCGCCAGTCGGAGCCCACTAGGTTTCGTGCACTGACTCGGCCTCGTTCGAAGTCCAAGTTAGCTATTCTTTCCTGCTTGGAAGGCGCTGTCTAGCCCGCGCACAGGCCCGAAAAAGCCCGGCAATTTTAGCGCCTGCAGCACACGAACCCCGCTCGGCATACACCACTCCAGGAAGGCCGGAAGGGTCGAGGCAGACCGGCGCTTCAGGATCGATCCGCACTCGCTGGGACGTGCGGCGTGGTCGTCGAACGGGCAAAGCGTCCCGCGAGCCAGCCACCGACCACGAGTTGCAGCGGATGGTAGAGCATGATCGGCAGCAAGATGATCCCCAGGCCGGGGTGAGCCCCGAAGATGAGACGGGCCATCGGCACGCCCGAAGCGAGCGTCTTCTTCGAGCCGCAGAACAGCGCCACGATTCGATCGGGCAGCGCGAAGTGTAGCGCGCGACTGAGCTGCCAGACGCTCAGCATCGTGGCCGCCAGGATTGCGACCGACGCCAACGCCGACACGAGGAGCGCGCCGCCGCCTGCTCGCCACACGCCGTCTTGCACCGAGTCGCAGAAAGAGGTGTAGACGAGGAGCAGAATGGTCAGACGATCGAGCACGCTGATGCGTGATTTGTGGCGCGTGGCGAAGGCACCGAGCATTGGGCGCAAAAGCTGACCGATGAACAGCGGCAGCACCAGCCACAGGGCGAGATCCAGGATGACGCTCGCAATCGGCAAAGCCTGGCCGGTCGCCCCGAGAACGAGGCTGAGCCAAAGCGGCGTGAGCACGACACCGAGCAGGCTGGAGAGCGTGGCGTTGAACACCGCCGCTGGCACGTTACCCTTCGCCGTGGCGGTGAGGGCGACCGAAGAGGAGACCGTGGAGGGCAACGCGCACAGGAAAAACAGACCCGTGCGCAGGTCGACGGACAAATGCCGACCGAAGCCGGCCAGCAGCAGCACGCCGAGCAACGGACAGAGCAAGAACGTGCAAGCCTGCACCAGGAGGTGGAGCCGCCAATTGCGTGCGCCCGCACCCAACGCGGCGAACGAGGAGGTGAGCCCGTGCAGAAAGAAGATCAGCGACACGCCGAGTTTGTTCAGGAGCTCGGGGTGCAAGCTGCCGCCCTTGGCACCGGGCGCAGGCAGGAGCCAAGCCAGCAGTACGGCCAGGACCATCCCCAGCAGAAACCAATCCGGGCGCTTCATGCGAGTTTTTGCGGCATCCACAGCGCGACGTAGCGCAGGCGGGTCTGCGAGTCATCTCTTCCCGAAGCCTGCTCGAAACCTTGGTCGGCGCGTGGGAAGCACGGTTTCCGTACATTCAACTACGCGGCTTCGAGCGCGTTCAGCGCTATCGTGGGCTCCCGATGCGCCAGTTGATTCTCGTTCGGCATGGGCAATACGACTTATTGACGGGACGCCTCACGGCGCTCGGGCGACGACAAGCAGCGGCGACGGTGCGCGCGTTGCGCGAATACGAGTTCGACGCGATCCGTTGCAGCACGATGGTGCGCGCGGAAGAGACGGCGAACATCCTGAAGAGCGGTCTGCGCTCGCGACTGAAGCTCGAGCGAAGCCGGCTCCTGTGTGAGGCACTGCCCACGCCCGTGCCCGGTCTGACCGAGCCCGGGCAACTGCCCGAGCTGCGCCAAAACCTGCTCCGCATGCAGCGCGCCCACGCGCGTCTGGCGCGGCCCGCGCGCAAGGACCGCTGTGAACTGATCGTGGCCCACGGCAACTTGATCCGCTCGTTCGTGTGCCTGGCGCTGGAGGTGAAGCCGGTCACCTGGCTCAAGATGCGCATTCATCACTGCAGCATCAGCATTTTGATCGTGAAGAACGACGCCGAAGAGATCTTGTCATCGTTCAACGAGGTCTTGCACTTGCCGAAAGCGCTGCGCACGCTCGCGTGAGAAATGGCTTGCGCGCCTGACGGGTCAAGCTACGTTTTTGGGATGCGTATTGGGGTCATCTTGGTGGGGGCGCTGCTGCCGATGAGCTGCGGGGGGAGCTCGAAGACCACGTTGTCGAACGAAACGCCGCTCGCCGCGGCCGGCTCGGCGGGGGCAACGCACGGTGCGTGCAGCATACCCCGGGATTCGTTCGACGCGGGGCCCGGTTCGTGCGCCGTGGCGCGTGCATACGTCACGTGCCACACGCCCAGCGGCGCGGGCTGCCTGTGCCTCTCGGACGACCCGACCACATGCCCCGATTGCGCGGAGACCTTCCAGAACGCGCAACTGAGCTGTGAAAGCAAGTGCGCGGCGAACGAATACGCCGTTTCGTGCGGCGGCCCGCCGCGGCCGAACGGCAATGTCGCCTATCAAGGCGTGCCCGCCGGCTGTCACAGTCTGAGCGGGACACCGGGCGGCAACCAATACGCATGCTGCCCCTGTGATTGACCGAAGAACGCCCGAGCTCCGCGCCAGGGCCGCAGTGACCTCAGTGGTTTGCGCGAACTTGACTTCGCCCCTGGGAAGCACACAGTTTCGGACATGGGCGGTTTCGGTTTGCGGACCTCGTGCACCCGCAGATGGCAAGGGGCCAGCGCATTCGCTTGCGCGGCGGCGCTGCTGACCCTGTCAGCATCCGCCCGAGCCCAACTCAACCTTTCAGCTGCCACGGCGGCACGACAATCGCTCGCGCCGCTCGTGCCCGTCGTCACCCCTCTCAAAGGGGATGACTTGTACGCGGCCCGCGTCGGGCCATCGGTCACGGCAGCGTTCGCCCCGTTGCGGCTGTCGCTCACGAGCGGCTTGTTCCCGCAGGCCAGGTTCTTTCCGGGTTGTGACTCACCCGCGGACGCGAGCGGCAACGCGGTCAACGGCTTCGCGACGCAGTACTACAGCTTCATCCGCCTCACTCCGCAGCTCGTGTTACACGGCTTCTCGACGCTCGGCTGCGCGATCGACGCGGGCATGGGCGGCGGGCTCACCTATGCCGTGCCCTTGCGCAAGAGCCTGTGGCTCGTACCGAGCGCCGGCTTCTATGCTCTTCCCAATTCGGTGGGCGGAGGAGCCGCAGCGCGCGTCACCGCGGCTGCGCGCGTCGATCTCGTCAAACAGCTCGGCTGGGGGCGCACGCTGTCGGTCGGCGTTGGTGCGCGGCTCGGCTCCGGCGCCTTCAACGCGCTGCACTTCGGCGGCAGTTTTTGAGACGATCGCGTGCCGGCGTCGTGTCGCGGCGTCGCGCGACGGGAGGGGGTTTTAGGACTGGCTCTAAGGGCGCAGCGCCAGCCAAGCCCCGATCAAGACGACCAAGACGACCGCCTGATACACGATGATCACCCCCGTCAACCTGGTCCCCGTGCGGCCGTTGTATTGCGCTCGGCAATTGACGCACTTCACGACGTGAAACAGCTTGGGTCCGAGTGCCCCACCCCACCAGTTGTAACGCACCTTAGTCGCCCGGTCGGAGCCGCAGCGGGGGCAGTTCGCGTACCTCGCGCCTTCGATGGGCGGGTCGATGGGCGCGGCGGGCGGGCGGTACGGGTCGAAGTTCGACACCCGAACCATCTCAGCATGAGCACGTGACCCCGAAAAGGGGCAGCGCGCCCTCGGCACAGGTCGACATTCAGTTGCGGCCGCCCACAGATGCTGCATTCCATGCGCAAGCCGTGACCCATCATCCGTTTTTTGGACTGCTCGCCAGTGCAACGCTGCTTTCGCTCGCCGCATGCAACGGCGTGGCCGCCGTCCCCGCGCTCAGCCCACAAGCGCAACAAGTGCGCGTCGAAGATCGCGAGCCCCCCGAGGGAGCGACCGCGCTCGGCGCGATCTCAGTGACCCACGGGCAAGGTTGCAGTTTTTCCGGTGACCACGGGACGCGAGAAGGCGCGACGGCGATGCTCAAAGACGCTGCCGCCCAGCGCGGAGCCAACTTCGTGCAGGTGACCAAGGTCGTCGAGCCCTATAGCGGCCACGATTGCACCCACCGCGAATTCAAAATGGAGGGACTCAGCTATCGTCTGGCGGGCACGCCGATAGTCGTGGCGAGCTCTCCGCCCCCTCTGCCGGTCCCCGCCCCCGCGCTCGACTGCAGTCCACCCTGTTCGCCGGGCTATGCGTGCGAAGCCGGCGTTTGCCAGGCCTTGTGCAACCCCGCGTGCGGCGCGGGGCAGGTATGCCGAGCCGATCGCGTTTGTGTCCCCGCCGCTGCTGCGCCCGAGCGCCCACCGACGCCATGATGAACACGCGTGCCTCGGACGCGCCGCGCGACTACTCCACGATCAGCCCCTCGGCGCTTTCGCTGTTGCTGATGAAGTCGAGCACGTCGATCGCCTTCGCCAAGCAAGCGGCTTCTCTGCTCTGGAACGATTCGGTGCCCGAAGAGCTCGCGCACGCGCTGACCGCCGAAAACGAGCGCCGCCGGCAGCGGCATTTCGAAAATCGCTACCGCAGTTTGGATCGCCTGCTCTTACAGGCCGGTTGTCGCAACGTGCTCGAAATTGCCTCCGGGCTGTCGTTTCGCGGCTTGGAGCTCGCTCGCACGAGTTCCACCTACTACGTGGATACGGATCTACCCGCCCTGGCAGGGCTCAAAGCCGAGCTCGTCGCGCGACTTCACCCCGAGCCACTCGTGGGCACACTGCGCGTGGAAGCGCTCGACGCGCTCGATGAGCGAGCTTTCCAACGCACGGTCGACTCCATGCCCGATGGACCGCTGTCCATCGCCAACGAAGGCTTGCTCGTGTACCTGAATCGCGGGGAGAAGGCGCGGCTCGCGGCCAACGTGCGCGCGGCGCTCAGCGCGCGCGGCGGACGTTGGCTCACGGCAGACGTCTATCTGAAGAATCCGGGTGGGTCCGCGCCGACCGTCGGCTACGGCCGCTCACGCGCGTTCATCGACGCGCATCGCATCGAGCAGAACAAGTTCTGCGATTGGGCCGACGCTGAGCGTTTCTTCCACGACGCCGGCTTCGAGGTCACGAATAAGCTCGCCCACCCGCATCCGTCACACATTCGTGAATCGTGGGCGCTCGCGGTTCGGGGCTAGGGCAGCAGCGCTCGCACTCCGGATCTAGCAGCGCCGAGGCCCCGCGTGGTGCTAGGCTGGCCCGCACTTTCGCATCGCCACCATCTCCAGTCAGCGAGGCATTCGATGGACGTTCGCGCGGCAGTTGCCCATGGGCCCCAAACCAAACTGAGTCTCGAGACCGTTCAGCTCGACGGCCCCCGCGCCGGGGAGGTGTTGGTCGAAATCCGCGCCACCGGCGTGTGCCACACCGACGCGTACACCTTGTCCGGCCAGGACTCGGAGGGCATCTTCCCGAGCATCTTGGGACACGAGGGCGCCGGGATCGTGGTCGACGTCGGCCCGGGGGTGAAGAGCGTGAAGAAGGGCGACCACGTGATCCCGCTATACACGCCGGAGTGTCGCGAGTGCGAGTATTGTCTGAATCCCAAGACGAACCTGTGTCAGGCAATTCGTGCCACACAAGGCAAGGGCTTGATGCCGGACGGCACCAGCCGCTTTCGCCGCGGCAATGAGCCTCTGTACCATTACATGGGTTGTTCGACCTTCGCCAACTACACGGTCTTGCCCGAGATCGCCGTAGCGAAGATTCGCCAAGATGCTCCCTTCGACAAGGTCTGTTACATCGGCTGCGGTGTCACGACCGGCATTGGTGCGGTGATTCACACCGCAAAGGTCGAGCCGGGTTCGAACGTGGTGGTGTTCGGCTTGGGCGGCATCGGCTTGAACGTGATTCAAGGCGCACGCCTCGTCGGTGCCAATCGCATCATCGGCGTCGACGTGAACCCCGCGCGGCGCGCAATCGCCGAATCCTTCGGCATGACCCACTTCGTCAATCCGCGTGAAGCCGGGGCAGAGCTGGTGCCGCACCTGATCAACTTGACCGGCGGGGGCGCCGACTACAGCTTCGAGTGCGTGGGGAACGTGGAGCTGATGCGACAGGCGCTGGAGTGCTGCCACAAGGGCTGGGGAGTGTCGGTGATCATCGGTGTCGCACCCGCGGGTGCCGAGATCAAGACTCGGCCGTTTCAATTGGTCACCGGGCGCGTCTGGAAGGGCTCGGCCTTCGGAGGCGCGCGGGGTCGCACGGATGTGCCCAAGATCGTCGACTGGTACATGGAAGGCAAGATTCGGATCGACGAGCTGATCACGCACACCTTGCCTCACGAGCGCATCAACGACGCGTTCGAGCTCATGCACTCGGGCGAGTCGATCCGCACCGTGCTCACCTACTGATCGCTGATTGGGCTACCCGCGGGGTGACCGACCCGTTGCACCTTATTGAATATGATTTTCATTTTCAATATCAGTTAGCTCATGGTATGCGGACACCACCGTTGTGGTTCCGTGTAAATTTTCCAATAAATCTCGGTATTTTGAGCGACAGCGGGCACGGCACGGGCGCAGCGCGATCGCTCTCTGCTGCGCGGTGTCCCCGGCGCTCGCCCAAGCGAACGGCGCGCCCGCTCCGTCCGAGACGGCGCCGTCCCCGCCCCCTCGAGCCGCCCCCGCGCCGGCTCGGCCGTCCGAGTCTACGCGCTCCGAGTCCACTCCGCCCGAAGCTCCTGCCGAAGCCTCGCGCGCACCGTCATCGAAGCCAGCCCCCGAGGTCGTGACCGAGGTCAGCATCGTCGGCACGCGCGTGGATCGCACCGCGGGCTCTGCGCACGTCATCCGCAACAAGGATCTGGAGCGGATGGAGTACGACGATCCGGCCAAAGTACTGCAAGCCGTACCCGGCGTGTACGCGCGCGGCGAAGATGGCTTCGGCTTGCGCAACAACATTGGTCTGCGCGGCACGAGCTCGGATCGCAGTAAGAAGGTGGCGTTGATGGAGGACGGCGTGCCGTTCGGCCCCGCGCCATACTCAGCGCCCGCGGCTTATTACTTCCCGCTGATGACGCGCATGACGCAGGTGCGGGTCATCAAGGGCCCGGGCGCCATCGTGTACGGCCCTCAGACCATCGGCGGGACCGTCGATCTCGTCACGCGCCCGATTCCGAGCGCGCTCTCGGGCGCGGTCGACGTGGCCGGCGGCAGCTACGGCTACGCCAAAATCGACGGCTACTACGGCGGAAGTGACGATCACAATGGCGTGCTCTTGACCGGAACCCACCTGCAAAGCAGCGGCTTCAAAGAGCTGAACGACGGCGCGAACACGGGCTTCTATCGCAACGAATTCATGCTCAAAGCGCAGCACGTGTTCGATCCACACTCCGAGCACCGCCAAGAGCTCAAACTCAAGCTCACATACTCCGAAGAAGTCTCGAACGAGACCTACCTCGGACTGAGCGACGCGGATCTTCGTGAAAATCCGCTAATGCGTTACCCCGTCAGCGCGCTCGATCAAATGAAGAATCACCGCACCTCTGCGGTGCTCACGCACGTGATGCACCCGGTCCGGGGCATGGCCGTGACAACCAACGCCTATCGCCACGATTTCCATCGCACCTGGCGCAAGGTGAATCGCTTTCGCGGCGCAAACCTGTTCGACGTGCTGAGCGACGCGGAGAGCTCACAGAACGCGGTGTATCGAGCGATCTTGGCGGGCGAAGCCGACACCTCGAATGCCAACGAAGTGTTGCTGATCGGGCCCAATCAGCGCGAGTTCGTGGCACAAGGCATCGATTCGCGCGCGACCCTGGCGGGCAACACCGGCCCGCTTTCGCACCGCGTCGAATACGGCATGCGCTTTCACCACGACAGCATCGAGCGCCGTCACAGCGAGGACGGTTTCGTCGTCAGCAGTGGCGACCTGTTGCCGGAGGGCACTCCCACCACCGTGACAGCCTTCAACGATGCTTCGACCTTTGCCTTCTCAATGCACGCGATCGACGCCGTGAGCTACCGCAAGCTGACGGTCACGCCCGGCATTCGTTTCGAGCTGATGCGCTCGACGTTCCTCGACAAGCTGGAGGGAACGACGACCAGCCACGGCATCGCGCACGCAGTCTTGCCGGGCCTCGGGCTGTACCAGGAATTGTTCGAATATTTCGGCGTGCTCGGCGGGGTGTACCGCGGTTTCAGTCCGCCCGCCCCCGGCAGCGCGGGCGCGGCCCCGGAACTGAGCGTGAACTACGAGGCGGGCATGCGTTATTCGTCTCCCCGCGTGCGCGCCGAAGTGATCGGATACTACAACGACTACTCGAACTTGACCGACATTTGCACGCTATCCAGCGGTTGCGTCGATGCGGGCCTGGACCAGCAGTACGACGCCGGCAAAGCGCGCATCTACGGGCTCGAGGCGTACGTGCAGAGTGAACCCGAGCTCGGCGCGGTCAAGTTTCCGTTGTCTCTGGCGTACACGTTGACCCGAACCGAGTTTCAGAACAGCTTTTCTTCCGAAGACCCGGTGTTCGGTGAAGTGAAGCAGGGTGACGAGATCCCGTACGTCCCGCGCCACCAGCTCAACGCCCTGTTGGCCGCCGAATACGGTCCCGCCAGCGCCTACGGCACAGCGACGTACGTCTCGGGGATGCGCGAGCAAGCGGGCAGCGCTCCACTCAATCAGGTGCTGGCCACGGACAAACAGTTCGTCGTGGACATCGGCGCGAAGTACCGCATCCTTCGCTGGCTGGACATCTACTGCAACGTGCGAAACCTATTCAACGAGCTCGACCTCGTTTCCCGCCGTCCCTTCGGCGCACGCCCCAACGCGCCGCGCATGCTGCAAATCGGCGTGAAATTACGGCTGTGAACCGAGCGCCGAGCGCGCTGCCGCCGTGCCGGTCGCTCGCTTCAACCGCATTTGCCGCCGAGCAGGCCCTGTTTCAGTCCGGCGTTGGGCGGCTCCTTGCCGAGCCAAATCAAAAACAGGCCGTGCGCGAAGTCCGCGCCGGCAATCGTGGTGCTGTCGCTGTTGCTCTTGAGCTCCACACCGCTGCCTGGGCGATACGTGATGGTGAAGCGATCGCCGCTCTTGAATTCGGGCAAGTGCTCCATCAGCTGCTCTACGCGTGCCTTCAACGCTCCATAGCCTTCGCCGGTCGCGCGCTTGAAGCCCTTCTGAATGGCGTCCGCCATGTCCTTCCTACTCACGTCACGCACGAACTGAATGCGCATCTGCTTGGGCTCTTCTGCTGCCGCGATCTTCTCGCCGTCGCGCGATGGCTTGAGCAAATAGAGCCCAGCCACGTACACGTTGATGTTGAGCAGCGTCGCTTCGCGCACGCCCATCCCGTTCAGCACCAGCTTGCTGGCGTCCACGGTAACTTGGTCAGGCATGCTCACGCCTTCGCAATCGCGCGCAGCCGAAGGCAAGGCGAACGACGCGACCAGGAGCGACAGGCCCAACGCCACACGACGACTCGCGCGCATCCGACAATACTAGCCCCAAACCAGGCTGACGCACCCACTACACGGGAGCGGCCGGCGCACCCAGCACGGGTGCAACAGGGCGCTCCTATGCTACCCCGCGCAACCCGATGTCGTCCGTGGGTGCGAGCCGCGCCGCGATCAATCGATCTTCACGAAATCACCCGGCTTGTACTTGCGATCGAAAAAGTCTTGTTCTGGTCCATACCAGCGAATCAGACTGAACCAGCCCTTGCCCGGCACGGTCTTCAGGAAGTTCTTCTTCCCTTCGGGTGCTTTCGACCCCACGTAGAACGTGATCGAACCGTCCGCGTTGTGCTCGAGCTGATTGAGTGAGTTCAGCGAGGGGTAAACTTGGCCGGGCGCATCGACACCAGCTGCGGTCTCTGCATCGTAGACCGTGAGCGACCACAGGATCTTGGCGGGTGGATTGGGCGGGAGATCGATCTTGTAGCTGTGCTCGCCGCGCAGATAATTGCCCTGGCTGTCCTTGTAGGCGGCGGCGTATTTGGCGCCGAGCCCGACGATCGAGCTCATCATGCCCGTGCTGATCGAGTAGTGATTGACGAACATGTGCAGCTTGGCGTTCACGTCCACATAGCCCGTCTTGCGATCCCGATACTGTTCATCGAGTAGCGTGTGCATGAAGTCGTTGAGCTCGGTTTTGGCGTGCGCGACCCATTTGCGATCGCTCCACCACAGGGCCTTGTCTTCGCGATCGTACTCGGCGGCCGCGTTCTTCGCCATTTTCCAGGCGGTCTTGGCGGCTTGCTCCAAGAGCTTCTTCTGTTCGTGGGTGGGCGTGAAAGCCGAGCCCTTCTCGATGCCGAGCGCGGCGAGCACACCGTGCATGTACGGGTCGATCTGATCCAATTGCTCGCTCTGGATCAAGCGATCGAGCATTTCATAATAACTCGCGTCGTGGGCAAAGAGCGCGCTGGCTGGCACGTCCGAGACGTGGGCAAACTTCATCTCCTGCTTATCGCCCTGGAGGGGGTAGATCTTGATGCTTTCGATCGACTTTACCCCCGGGCTCAAGTCATCCACTGACTTGAAGAAGCCACGGAGGAAGATCATGACGCCATTGGTCGGGCTCTTGAAAACGAAGTACCGCTTCGCGTCGACCTTGCCCGTATAACCCTCGGGTATGATCAAATACTTGCCGCCCTTGCCTCTGTCCGGGCCCGGCAAGCCGATGTCGCCGAGATATTGAACGCCATTGAGATTGGGACCGAGCAACGGACGATGAAAGAAGTCGTCGAGCAAGCCTTGGAGCATCGGAGGCGCTTCGATCA